>NZ_JBLBUC010000040.1:0-3714 GCF_047290665.1 Streptococcus lishijunsis
AAGAAAAGCACCCCAATTGTTAGATTTTATGTCTAACTTTTGGGGTGCAGTTCAGGGGCTAAGATAAACGCAATGACATGGATTCGCACCGTGGCTACCTCCATCAAGACGCACTCCTTCTATACTATCCCTTGCGTTTTTTATTGTCATTATACCACATTAAGTCTTTATGTCTGAGTCACGCTTTTTTGTCAGTAGTGAAAACTTTAAAGTTTCCTATGTTAATTTCACTTTTGACTGACGGCACAAAAAGTTCTGTTTGTCTTTTTAGGCGTTCTTGTCAGAGGCTTCTTTAGGTAAGATAAGGTTTAAGATAACACCTACAATAGCGCTTAGAGCTGTACCTGATAGGGTTAGGGCTGTCAAATCTAATACTGCTCCGCCAAGCCCCAATACAAGCATAGAACTAGCAATAATAAGATTTCTAATCTGACCAAAATCCACACGATTTTCAATCAAAACTTTCAGACCATTACTCGCAATAACACCATAAAGCAAGATAGACATGCCTCCTAACACCGCACTTGGGATAGTGGAGATAAGAGCTGTGAATTTTCCAAGGAAGGAAAAGGCAATGGCAATTAAGGCTGCATTTCGAATAACAGATACAGAAGCAATACGCGTCATACCAATCACGCCTGTATTTTCACCATAAGTTGTATTGGCTGGTCCCCCTAAGAAAGCTGATACAGTCGTTGCGACCCCATCTCCAATCAATGTACGGCTGAGTCCAGGATCTTTTAAAAATTGGCGACCACAAATTTGACCAAGCACTGTATGATCCCCTATATGCTCTGCAATAGTGACAATAGCAATAGGTAAAATAGCAAACATCTCAGGTCCAAAATAAAGCTGATAGCTATCAAAAATACCTGTCTCAAACGGCAAAATAAAGCCTGGCAATTGTAGCCAAGATGCCTTAGCGACGGGACTCAAATCAACCATACCTAAAAGAAGAGCTAATAGATAACCACCAATAATCGCGAATAAAAAGGGAATAATTTTGACAAAGCCACGTCCTTTAGTATTGATAAATGCTGCAATCAAAAAGGTCACACTAGCTACCAGCATATTTTTCCAATCGCCACCTGCTACAAAACCAGCGCTAGTCACAGCTGAATTGGCAAGTCCAAGTCCAATGACAATAATCATAGGACCAATCACAATAGGCGGCAATAACACATCAATCCAACGTGTTCCAATCAGCTTAACAAGCCCAGCAATGACGACATAAATCAACCCCACTAATAAAATCCCAGTCTGAGCAGCAGAGATATTGCCATCCATCTGCTTAATCGCTAAAGCCATAGCGGTAATATAAGCAAAAGACGATCCAAGATAGACAGGTACTTTAAACTGGGTCGCCACTTGATAAATCAAAGTTCCCACACCTGATGCAAATAAAGCTACAGACACTGGCATACCTAGCGTCAAAGGCACCAAAATCGTCGCTCCAAACATCGCAAAAACGTGCTGAAAACTAAGCAACAAGCCTTTTAGCGGCTCTGGTTTTTGGTCAACATCTAAGAGCAACTTCACAGGCTTTAAATCTGAATCCATCAACATGGGTTCTTTGTCATCTACATTATGTGTCATAAAAAAACTCCTTTTGGGCACAAAAAAAGCCCTAATAATGTCAATAGGCCCTTAGTAGAACAATGTCTTTCACACCTCACAGAATGTGTTTAAAAACCTACAAACATATCATATCACACTTCCTCTTATAAGACCAGTAAAATATCACTTTTACCCCTCTGAACTCTCTATCCGAAATTCCCAAAGTAAGTTCTAGTCTGTCTCAAAAACTGGAAATTAGACTGAGACAAAGAAATAAGGTAGAACTTACTTTGGGACAAGTTGGTAACTGACAATGAAAAACAAACACCTTACTCTCTCAGACAGAAACGATATTCAAATAGGAATTGAGCAGCTTAAGCCCTTCTCGGCTATCGCTGTTAAGTTAGGAAAAAAACGTCTACAATCTTAAAAGAAGTTCGGAGAAATAGGGTGTTAAAAGAGAACTCTGGTACATCAAATGGTGAGGCCTGCCCTCTACTCAAAAAGGCTCCCTACGTCTGTAATGCCTATCCAAAAAAGAGAAGCAATTGTGGGTACCAGAAACAGTTCTACTACGCCAAAAGAGCTCAGCTAAATTACGAAGCTAAGCTCTCAGACTCGAGAACGGGCGTTGCCCTAAACAAGGAAGAATTCTATCGAATGAACGCTGTGGTCTCTTCTACCATCCAAAAGGGACAACACCTCAACCACATCATCGCCTCAAACGAACTTTCAGTATCCAGAGCTTCTATCTACCGATACCTCGAAAAAGGATACCTGTCCACAAAGCCTATTGATTTCCCACGTGTCGTGACATTCAGAAAACGCAGAACCAGAAACCTCCAACCCATTCCTAAAACTGCCAGAGAAGGACGGTCGTACGAGGACTTCCAACACTTTCTTACAAAGAAAGGCATCAGCTATTGGCTAGAAATGGACACCGTTACTGGAAGGAAGGGAGAGAGGAAAGGTACTTCTCACTTTTAACCTCTCCTTCTGTAACTTTATCTTCGCTCGATTACTTGATAACAAAACAGCTAATGAGGTCGCTAAACACCTCTACATCATCAAGAATGACCTACATCAGAAAGAGTTAGACTTCTGCGACATATTCCCTGTCATTCTGACCGACATTGGTGGTGAATTCGCTAAAGTAGACAATATCGAAATGGATGTTCGTGGAGAATCCAAGCTCTTCTTCTGTGACCCCAATCGTTATGACCAGAAAGGGAGAATCTAGAAGAATCATACACTTATCAGAGACATTCTTCCTAAGAGAAGTTCTTTTGACAACTTGACACAGGAGGACATCAACCTAGTTTGTTCGCATATCAACAGCGTCAAACGAGCTTCTTTCAACGGAAAATCGGCTTATGAACTCTTTACATTTACCTACGGTAAAGAATTGGCAACACTTTTGGGAATCTCTAAAATTGACCCTGAGAACGTCATCCAATCTCCTCTATTATTAGATAAGTAATCGCTAGTTTTTATCAAAAAATAATGTCAAAATAGAAAGGAACTTGTCCCATCCCAAATGCCAGATAGCTAGAACTTACTTTGAAACGTCTCAGAACCAGTAACTTTAGTGTACTCTTTTCTTCAACATTTTCAACTATAAAACTTACTCGAATCCGCATTGTAGGCAAAAACAGAACTTAGTCTGAGACTAAATTCTGTTCGTTTTATGCAGTTTTCTCAGAGTAACTTCTGGGAAGGACGGGAACTAGAACTTACTTTGAGAATTTACCCTGAACTCTCTATAAGCATCATTTTAAGAGCATCAATACTAACTCTATCTATAGACTATTTTATCATAAACATTTTAATCTTTTTTCTTTTTAAGATTAATTCCTAGTAATCCTAGGAAAACAATTCCCAATGTAGGGGCTAGCATGTCATTGGAATCTCCTGTTTCTGGTAATGATTGAATAGAGTTCTTGTTTTCCTCAGGCATCATCGTTTCTGTTACGTTTGGCGCAATAGGCTCATACGGTACTGGGTTGTCTACACCTGGGTTGTTTGGAACCACAATTGGCGGTGGAATGTAACCCTTCGTTGGATCTTCTGGATCAACTGGTTTCAACGGCTCTGTGGTTCCTGGAACTTTTGGCTCATAGCCTGGAATGTATGGCAACGGTGGGTTGTCACTTGGTT
>NZ_JBLBUC010000041.1:0-2867 GCF_047290665.1 Streptococcus lishijunsis
TTTGATATTATCTCCAATCATAAATAAAGACCTCCTCATATTTGCTTTCATTATATCATAAAAACGTGTTTCAATAGTTCGTCTCATAGCCATTACTTTCCAATTGTTATGTTCTTCGGCTCCTGTCATGTTTTGATGAAATGGCGTCCATAGATGATAACCTTGTTGTTCTAAGTCCTACCTGAGTTCACTGCTCAGGTAGCCTAAATCACCTAGGATAACCGATTGCTTACACCCTTCTAATAGTTCATAAACCACCTTGATGTCATGAACAGAGGCAGGCGTGACAACATAGTTCAAAATATAACCAGATAAGGTCACTAACATATGAACTTTGAAGCCGTAGAATCAAAGATGTTTAGAGGCGTTGTAGCCAATATCGGCTAACCCTTTAAAAATGGTAGCTCTGTGATTGCGAACGGGTTGGCAAAGGAAAACTATCTATAATGGCGACTCTATCAGATGGAAGCATGTCACTCATAGCTTTTCGAATTAGTTGGATGAGCCAAATCAATTGTTTTGACCGACGATTGAAACGACTTCTTTCTAGTAACTGACCACAAGGGAAGAGGTGGCAGATGGTATAGAAATGGCGTTGTGATGTCATGCCCAGTTCAGCTTGTAACAAGAGCAAGACAAGGATTGATTCATCTGAAACTTTGGCTAAGCCAACATTACGCCGATGTTTGAAGGAATCTGGGCAATAGTTTTGGTAGAAGTGATGAAAAATTTGTGTTAACTGGCGTACATTCCATTGCAAATGATGAGATTTAGCGGTATACTGTAAGTGGCTCATTTGGACTAACCTCCTGTATGTTTCGTCACTTACAGTATAGTCCATTTGGGCTTTTTAGTGTAGTTTGAAATTAACTAGCACCACGGGTAGCTTTTGTAATCCCATACCGATCACTTAAAATAGCTCTCGGATATTTTTGAATCAAGCTTGGATAGGTTTGGGTAAATTTACTCAATTCCTTTTGTAAAAAATCACTATAATCACTTCGTAATAAAGGATAGACAATTTCTCTATTGAAAACTATAACTACTCAATACTTCTAAATCCCTTTATATCAACGTTTCCAAAAATGAAACTTCCATGAAAACGGGCTAAAATCCATAAATTTGGATAAAATTGACACCAATTAACACCATAAAATAGACTAGTCAGCCATCTCATATATGAGGTGGTTTTATTTAGATTTAATTTGAGAAAATGCTCTCCGTAGTTCATTAATATTGCCAAATCTCTTACTAAAATCTGGATTTATGCCTTGATTGATAAATTTCTCTAAATTACTATATTCAAATTTAGTAAAATCTTTATATCTTCCTGTCAAAACAAAATACAGTAACTTAGATAAAGCAAAACCTTCAAAATAAAAATTATAATTACTATATCCTACTCGTTGAAGTCCCAAATAATCATTAAATGCTCCTCGAATTTCTGTATCAAGAGATGTTAATATACTATCACTTAGCTTTACATTACCCAAATCAGCAATCTTAATAATTTTGGCATCCTCATGTTGTTTTATTAAAATATTATTTGGAGAAATATCTCTATGTAATATATCTTTTTCAGCTAAGTACTCAAACCCTTTAATAATTTGATTACACAATGACTTTCTCTCCTCAAAAGTCAGTTTTTGATTATGAGTGGTAATGTATTTTAAACTTGGGATAGTTGTCTTATATCCATTGTTTAACTTCATCGTCTTGGACTGACCGATTAATGTCATCTAATAGTCGTCTGGCATATTCGCGCTTGATGATATCATCTGGAAGTGATTTTACTCTATCCTCAAAATAAGGAGTCAATGGCGCTTCAATTTCAGGATTTTTGGGGTTGGTATATTGCTCCATATATTCAACCATGCTATCTGAGAAATTCGTATCGTAAAATTAAATAAAATACGGATAATTCTTTTTTCTGAAAAAATAATGTCCCTAATGAGCTCTTCATCCAGCTTGAATAAATTATATACTATTGCACAATGATGATGTACTTTTAATAATAGCTTGATATGAGTAATAGAAGACAGTTCAATAAAACTATTATTAATCATCGAATCATGTAATTCCATCATATCATCAGATGACGTAAAGATTTTTTCAGCATCGTCCAGAACATGCAACAAAAAGCCTCTGTATAATTCATGTCCATCATAGTTTGCATAATCAACCCTGACAACTTTTTTGCCAATTCAACTAACAGACCACGTGATAAATTCTTCATTCTTTCTAAGGAAAAATCCGGATTATCTATAAATACCTCCATCGCTTCTATCGTTGGATTCATTTCTTTTATCAAACTCGGTCTAGTCTTATCACAATTCATTAAGGTTAAGCTTTTCCCCTAAAAGCCTCCTAACCTGTTAATATGATTAGTCATCTGATTAACATCATACGCAGAAGTGTTCGCTTCATAGTAAGAGAAAAATGGTAGAATGACATTATATAACATTTCTTCTGTTTGTCTAAGTTTCTCACTTGCAATATCCGTTATAGGAATCATATCTTTTGTGATTCGCTCTTCTGAAATATGCAAGACTTGAATAATCTTGTCAAGAGTGCTTTTATGAGGTGTCGTTGTGCCGTTTAACCAAGGTTGGACGGCTCTTTTTGTTTTACCAGTCATTTTAGCTAGTTGGTCAACTGAAATATTCTATTCTTCCAAAATAGAATTCAACTTTTTATAATCAAAATTTTTACTTTCCATAAACACATTATATCACTTTTAGGAAGTTTTGATTTTTCAAAAAGTACAAAACTTCCAAGCCATTGATTTAATATAGTTAAATGAAATAAAAGCAGTACATTTATGGTATAATGTATTTATGGCATATTCATTAGATTTTCGTAAAAAG
>NZ_JBLBUC010000042.1:0-2427 GCF_047290665.1 Streptococcus lishijunsis
ATAGTGTCTAGTGAATTTTTGTTTTTTCACTGTCTACTATATGGGGAGTATATCAAACTATAAGGGGAGTTTTTATATGTGATAAATTGTAAGAATAAGTGTAACATCTCTATTTGAACTCATTTAAGAAAACTTCAAAAGCGGTTCTGTAAGCCAAACATTTTCGTGGTCGGTGATTGATTTCCTCTAATGCCCTTTCCAAAGCCTCATCAGAATAGTGTCTAAATCGGTTTTCTTAGGAAAATAGTCTCGCAGTAAATCATTGGCATTCTCATTGCTTCCTCTTTGCCAAGAAGAATAGGGGTCCGCAAAATAAAACGATATTCCCAAGTTTTCTTGCGCTTACGCCCTGTTTTTGCTGGTCTCCCTCTTCTTTTCTCAACAATAGTATACCCATTTTTCTTGTATTGCGCTATCCAGTTGGAAAGTATACTAAAGTGAGGGAGGGCAAAGTCAAGAGATACTTGATATTGAGACTGACCTTCCATCGATACCTTGTCTATCATTTCTTGTTTCCGTTCAGGGGGATAATAGGTGTTTTTGCCTTTCTCAACAATGCCTATGCCATACCTGTCCATGAGTTTTACCATGTATTTGAGACGAGACTGATTGACACTATACCTTTGACTAAGCTGGGGCCAGGATACCCCACTTTTTCTAAGCCGATAAATATCGAGTTTCGTTTTATAACCTAATTTCATAGACCCCCAAAAAGTTAGATTTTTTTGTCTAACTTTTTTTTGGGGGGGTAGTGCAAAATAACTTTTTTAATTTTTCAAAAACTAGCTAAAATAGCCCTAATCCCTTGTAAAATAAGGAGTTTGGGCTGTTTTAGTGTTTTCTTAACTCTTATCATAAACTCTCAGCGACATGAAATAATGCTATAATCTCTTTGTATTACAAATAGAAAGAATATAGTAGTTATGAATAAAGTTATAAGTGAATTTCATGAAAATAAAAATCAACATCAAAAAGATTTTCCAACTCTTTTTGATTTTGGCGACATGACAAAATCGGAAGAAAGTTTAGTCAGTGGTCTGCTCGCCTTAGTTGGAAAAGAGATGAAATTAAGAGGTGAATATAATCCAAATGATTTGATTGAAATTCCATATCGTGACTTAGCTATTCTAGCTAGTGGGAAGCTGGTGAGAACATCTATTGATAAAAAAACTGGTGAAAAATACCAGTACATTGCAACTGGAAAAATGTTGAATGAATTGATTGAAGTGATTCAACAAAAATTGAAATCTGTCAGATATGATTCTTATGAGCTCTTTTCAGAATGCCAAATTAATCATAAAGAGCAATTATTGAAAGTTAATCTTAGTGATGAAATTTACCGTCAAGAATATATCGATGAAGCAGGAAATTTACACGAAGCTAAGCGCGTGTATGAATTATTTTTCCAAGAGAATTGGAGTAACGTGCAATATCTTTATTATAATCCTGCTTTTCACAATGCTTTAGGTTCAAAATATGCTATGCGGATATATCGAGCGCTGGCAACTTTTCGCAAAGGGACTTTTTTCAGAATCAAAGCAGATAGTCTCATAGAAGATATTATGAAATTAGATACCCCTAGCAAGAGAAGAGCAAGCAGTAAATATATAACTGAGGGCTTTGATATTTTACAGAAAGCTAGAGATCAATATGATAATCCTGTTTTTCCAGATTTAAAACTGATAAAAGAAAAACAAGGACGTAAAATTGTCAGATACACATTTGAATTCAAACCTTTTTCAAACGATATGTTACCTTTGATTGAAGTCGATGATAAAGGACGCTTTGTCTTTGATTTTGGTTATCAAAAAGTGGATAGTGAAACGAATGCGTCAGAAGACTTTTTAGAGGTCATGGATGTTTTCTATGCTGTATTTAGTAAAGATATTAGTGTAGATAATCTTAATAATCATAGAACGATAAAGAAATGGCTAGAACAAGTTGATAAAGATTTAGTTATTGAAATACTCAACCGCACAGGCTATAAAGCTGGTCGCACGTTTGGTTGGACAGTAGGTGCTATGAATAAAATCATTGCAATGGGAATCACTACTAAAGACGAACTTATACGAATAGAAGATTTAGCACAACTTATCAATTTTTGGAACTAGATAATTATCGTTCTGAAATGTCTTTAAAAGCAACTTTATTAGATTAACTATATTTGATAGCTCAACTTATCATAAAATTATTAGGAGAGTACATATGATTCCTTATTCATATATTATTAACACGTCAAAAAGTTATATTTTTATCGGTTTGTTTTGTTGGAATGTTATTGTGTTTTTCTTATACGGTATAGATAAATATAAAGCTGTAAAAGATTCTTGGCGTATATCTGAAAAACGATTGTTAACGTATGAATCGGTTACTGAATCGGTTACACTAAACTAGACAATATTTATAAAGTGTTCTACACTAAAGAAA
>NZ_JBLBUC010000043.1:0-2215 GCF_047290665.1 Streptococcus lishijunsis
TCGACAGTTGCAGGTTCTACTAGTTTTGGCGATCAATGGAAGAGTCTAGTCGATTTAGGAGATGCTTATGGTTCAGTTCCGATCGCTGTTGGAGAGCGCATTGAGGTTGTTTATTCAGGATTAACTAATACTGAGGTAAATGGTCAGAAAGCTGATAAAGCGGTTATTGGCTATAGACTCAAGTCTTATACCCCAAGATCCGACAGAGCATCTGATGCGAGTACAGATGTATATCTTTTACTGCTCAATGATCCGACAAACGGTGTGAGAACAACTCAAGCTGGTGGAAGTGTTGAGTATGAGTTAGATATTTCTTATCTTGATTCTAATGGCTCGTTTATTAATTTTAACGGTGCAGATGTTGTTATTTCCGCAAATTCTTTAAACCATACAGATACAGGGTTGTGGAATCAATTGTATAGATCTACTGAGTATGTAGATGTTAGTGATACCGGTGCTAGCCTAGTAGAGATTAACGGTTCGTCTATTGGAGCTTTTGGCACTGTTGGTAAAGCTAAATGGAATAATGATTATAAAGGCAATGCAGGTGTTAATGAAGACGGACAAACAGATTATCCTGTTTGGGACTCAGAAGATAACCCTAATTTCTGGTATGGCTCTATTGCAGTAAAATATCAAAATGTGCAAGGGACTTTGCTAAAAATTAATTTTGGTGCAGACATGCGTGAGGAGTACTGGTTTACTTTTAACACTAACACACCTTATCCGGTTTCCCTCAAACCTGAGCCAGTAACATTACGCGAGTTTGAAGCAACGCCTGAAAAGGAGCTTCCAGTTACTCCAGCCAAGCAAACATTCACACCAGAAAAAGCAACAGTCTTGACCTTTACGCCTGAAACACCAAGCGTAAAACCTCACGTCAAAGTGCCTGAAAAAGAAATATTCTCAGTAGCGGTACATCCAGTGCTAGTGGCTCAAAAGCCTATTAATGACAAAGAAGTCGTTAATACAGATAATGTCTCAATTGATGGTAAATTGGTAGCTAAAGGCTCTACAATTGTTTGGGAGCTTAAAAACGATAATCTAAAAGCGGGTCGTGAAGAAGTAACAGCTTATATCATGGATGATCCAGCACCAGCTGGCTTCCTTGTTGATCTTGACGGCACAAAAGAAAAGAACGCAGGAGCTTATCTTGTCACTATTCTTGATGACGGTGTAGTTCGTTTTGAAGCAACTGATTTGACGTTGGGTGTATTAAATGCTAATCGTAGTCAAGACGTGAAAGTGCCAGTTGCCTATCTCGTAGGTTCTCCTCAAAATGACGGTGCTACTTATGAGAATGTCTTTACGACAACGATTACTACTCCAAAAGGCGAATTTAAAACAGTCTCTGATAAGCCAGTTGTCTATACACCAGGTGTCGATCCAGAAAACCCACGTAAAACGCCAGAAGGCGAAAATCCAACACCAGATGATAATTTGATTCAACCTAAAAAGGATGTTGTAGATGAAGCTGGTAAGTCTATCAACGGTCAGTCAGTGCTTCCAAATACCAAGATTAACTATCTCTTGACGCAAAACTTCGACCAATACAAAGGTATGTTAGCTTCTAAAGATTCTATTGCTAAAGGCTTCTTGTATGCAGAAGATTACCCTGATGAAGCGCTAGATGGTAAATCAATGGTTGTTAATTCTATCACTGCTTCAAACGGTGATGATGTGTCACAACTTTTAGATATGTATCATGTACTCTCTCAAGATACGCTTGATGAAAAGCTCCAAGAGATTATCAAAAACTCTGGTATTTCACCAGTTGGCGAATTTTACCTCTGGGTAGCCAAAGACCCACAAGCCTTTTATGAAGCTTACGTTCAAAAAGGTCTTGATATTACTTACAACGTATCATTCAAGATTAAGGATACTTTCACTGAAGGTGATATTACCAACCAAACTTACCAAATTGACTTCGCAAACGGCTACTACTCAAATATTGTAGTTAATAACCTTCCAAAACTTGAAGTTCACAAAGATGTCCTTGACAAACAAGATGGGGTTTCTATCAACAATGGTGAAGTTGCCTTGGGCGAAGAAGCAACCTACAAACTAGAAGGTTGGGTAGTGCCGACTAATCGCTCTTACGATCTTTACGAGTATAAGTTTGTAGATCAATTGCAACATACACATGATATGTTCTTGCGCGATAGCGTGATCGCTAAAGTTGACATCACACTGGCAGACGGCACTGTCATCAAAG
>NZ_JBLBUC010000044.1:0-2103 GCF_047290665.1 Streptococcus lishijunsis
ACAACGACCCAATCGCTCTTGATGAGAATAATGTCATCATTGAAGGTCATGGTCGTTATCTTGCTTTGTCAGAGTTAGGTGCTGAGGAAGTTCCTGTTATTCGATTAAGCCACTTGTCTGAAGAAGGTAAGCGAGCTTACATCCTAGCGCATAACAAAATCACACTCAACACGGACTTTGACATGGATTTACTCAAGCAGGAGTTGACCACCATCCTAGATATTGACATGGGGCAGTTTGGTTTTTCGACTAACATCTTGTCATCGCCCTTAACTGCCGACAAAGAAGAAGTGGAGGACGAGAACGATGAAGAAATCGAAGAGCCAGCTGAGCTTGGCACGCTTTATCAATTGGGACGTCACAGATTAATGTGTGGTGATGCTACCAATCCCGACCATCTCAAGCGTTTGTTAGGTGATACGGTAGTTGACCTGTATGTGACAGACCCACCCTACAACGTTGCCTATAAAGGAAAAACGAAGGAAGGGCTGACTATCGAAAACGACCAAATGGATGACCGTCGCTTTGAGCAGTTTCTGTCAGATGCCTTTCAAGCGGTAGATCCTTTTTTAAAGGAGGGCGGTGCTTATTATATTTGGCATGCAGACAGTCAGCGTGTTGCTTTTTCAAATGCAGTCACTTCTACTGGCTGGCTCATTAAGCAGTGCCTGATTTGGGCAAAGGATACTTTTGTACTTGGACGTCAAGATTATCAGTGGCAACATGAGCCTTGCCTTTACGGCTGGAAGGAAGGTGCTAGCCACTACTTTATCAAGGATTTTAGTCTCTCAACCATTCTAGAGTCAGACCTTGAGTCTAAAAGTAAGGCTGATCTCATAGATATTATCAAGCACTACCAAGAGCAACAGCCGACATCCATCTTGCGAGTCAATCGTCCGCAGAGAAATGCAGACCACCCGACTATGAAGCCACTAGCGCTTATTGAGCGTTTGGTTCGTAACTCGAGTAAGCAAGGTGAGCTTATCTTAGATTCGTTTGCGGGGTCTGGTTCGACCCTGATGGTTTGCGAGAAGCTAGGACGAGTCAACTACTCGATGGAGCTTGATCCCAAATACGTCTCACGTATCATTAAACGCTTTGAGCTTGAAACTGGTATCGAAGCAGTCAAGGTTAATGTATAAAAATACAAGTATTCATATCTGCTTTTTGAGTTTTACAGAGAGGATGCAGAGAGAAATTCCAAAAACGGGTTGTTATTTTGTATTTTATTTACTTTATATCTTAAAAAATACATTCAAGAGGGAGAGTTGTAATGGCAAATAATGGTAACTTAGTTCCTTTTAATCAATTGTCAAAAGAGGAGCGATTAGAGATTCAGCGTAAAGGGGCGAAGGCTTCCGCTAAAGTCAGACGACAAAAGGCTGACTTAAAACGAGCTTTTGAAACGCTATTAAGTGCTGATGTCAGCAATGAGCAGATGAAAGACTTTTTGGTGTCTTTAGGCTATGAGCCGACAAATGAGATGGCTCTGGCTTTGGTTGTCTTACAAAAAGCTTTGAATGGTGATATCAAAGCCTTTAGTCAGATTAGTGCCCTGATTGACGATAAATAACAAGTGGCCTGCATCGTTATGATGTGGGTCACTTTTTTGTGTTTTGTTTTTTTAAAAAAATAATGAGCAAATGATACCCTTTTTGTTCTAAAGTAGTGTAAAATAGACTGTTATGTTTGATGAATCTAGTTTTACGCAAGAAATACAGAATCACAAAGAAGAGTTATTTTTGAAGAAAATTACGGATTATGAAAAACATATTGCCCCTCTGATGCGAGCCAAGGGCTACACTCGCATAAACGAAAGTGAGCGGACTGTTGTCTTTACCTTTGGTCAGATGACTTTTAGCCGAAGTCGCTGGCGAAGAGGCGACAAAACCTCCTGTCCAGTTGATGACTGGTTAGGATTAGAGAAGTATGTGCGCTATTCATCTTACTTTATGTATCATCTAGCATGTCACGCTTCTATGATGCCTTATAGGCAGGTCTGTCGTTTGGTTAAGAGAGCTTATGGCTTAGATATTACCAAAGATGCTGTCCTAAAGGCTGTTAAAAGAGTAGATAGTTTGCTTGATGATAAAAAGCGTTATC
>NZ_JBLBUC010000045.1:0-1939 GCF_047290665.1 Streptococcus lishijunsis
TCGACAGTTGCAGGTTCTACTAGTTTTGGCGATCAATGGAAGAGTCTAGTCGATTCAGGAGATGCTTATGGTTCTGTTCCTATTGCGGTTGGGGAGCGCATTGAGGTTATTTATTCAGGATTAACTAATACTGAGGTAAATGGTCAAAAAGCTGATAAAGTGGTTATTGGTTATAGACTCAAGTCTTATACCCCAAGTCCAGATAGAGCGTCTGATGCGAGTACAGATGTATATCTTTTACTGCTTAATGATCCAACGAATGGCGTGAGAACTACCCAAGCTGGCGGAAGTGTTGAATATGAGTTAGATATTTCTTATCTTGATTCTAATGGCTCATTTATTAATTTTAAAGGTGCAGATGTTGTTATTTCCGCAAATTCTTTAAACCATACAGACACAGGATTGTGGAATCAACTGTATAGGTCTACTGAGTATGTAGATGTTAGTGATACTGGAGCTAGTCTAGTAGAGATTAACGGTTCTTCTATTGGTGCTTTTGGCACTGTCGGTAAAGCTAAATGGAATAATGACTATAAAGGTACTGCAGGTGTTAATGAAGACGGACAAACAGATTATCCTGTTTGGGACTCAGAAGACAATCCTAATTTTTGGTATGGGTCTATTGCAGTAAAATATCAAAATGTTCAAGGCACTTTGCTAAAAATTAATTTTGGTGCAAATATGCGTGAGGAGTATTGGTTTACTTTTAATACTAATACACCTTATCCCGTATCTCTCAAACCTGATCCAGTAACGCCACGCATGTTTGAAGCAACACCTGAGAAAGAGCTTCCAGCGACTCCAACTAAGCAAACATTCACGCCTGAAACACCAACCGTAAAACCTCACGTGAAAGTTCCTGAAAAAGAAACGTTCTCAGTAGCGGTTCATCCAGTACTTGTCTCTCAAAAGCCAATTAACGATAAAGAAGTTGTTAATACAGATAATGTCTCAATTGATGGCAAACTAGTCGCTAAAGGATCTACAGTTGTTTGGGAACTTAACAACGAAAATCTAAAGGCTGGTCGTGAAACGGTAACGGCTTATGTCATGGAAGACCCAGCACCGACTGGTTTCCTAGTTGATCTTGACGGTACAAAAGAAAAGAACGCAGGAGCTTATCTTGTAACTGTTTCCGAGGACGGTGTAGTTCGTTTTGAAGCGACTGATTTGACGTTGGGTGTATTAAATGCTAATCGTAGTCAAGACGTGAAAGTGCCAGTTGCCTATCTCGTAGGTTCTCCTCAAAATGACGGTGCTACTTATGAGAATGTCTTTACGACAACGATTACAACACCTAAAGGTGAGTTTAAAACAGTTTCTGATAAACCAGTTGTTTATACACCAGGGGTCGATCCAGAAAACCCACGTACTACTCCAGACGGTAACAATCCAACGCCAAACGATAATTTGATCCAACCTAAAAAAGACGTGGTCGATGAGGCTGGCAACTCAATTAACGGTCAATCAGTGCTTCCAAACACTAAGATCAACTACATTTTGACGCAAAACTTCGATCAATACAAAGGTATGTTAGCTTCTAAAGATTCTATTGCTAAAGGCTTCTTGTATGCTGAAGATTATCTCGATGAAGCTCTTGATGGTAAGTCTATGGTTGTCAACTCCATTACCGCATTAAACGGTGATGATGTGTCACAACTCTTAGATATGTACCATGTACTTTCTCAAGATGCGCTTGATGAAAAACTCCAAGCAATTATCAAAAACTCCGGTATTTCTCCAGTTGGCGAATTTTACCTCTGGGTAGCGAAAGACCCACAAGCTTTCTATGAAGCTTACGTTCAAAAAGGTCTTGATATTACTTATAATGTATCATTCAAGATTAAAGATACCTTTACCGAAGGCGATATTACCAACGGAACATACCAAATTGACTTCGCAAACGGCTACTACTCAAATATTGTAGTTAATAACCTTC
>NZ_JBLBUC010000046.1:0-1748 GCF_047290665.1 Streptococcus lishijunsis
AGTGTCTAGTGAATTTTTGTTTTTTCACTGTCTACTATATGGGGAGTATATCATATAACACTTTGGGAGTTTTTTTAAGACATCGCTGAAAGCTATTTTGAACCACTAGCACAGCTAGTGGTTTTCAGAAAACAAATAAAAAAACAGACTAGTCTAAGTGATATAAAAATCAACCGACAAATCCTCATCAGACTCATAGGATTTCCAAGCAATGTTAAAACCATATCGACCACTCCAAGTTGCATGCCACTTGTCATAGTAAGGAACTCTACTATAATCATCAAACACTAGCTCATCTTCATGTTCTAGAGATTCCTCACCTGTGATACCGAAATGAATGCCATCTTTTTCCCATGAATTCCCCAAAACACACTCATCTGAAACACTATCAATCCATCTGCTAGCATCAATATCAAAATCAGTGCATAATGTCAAAGACTCAAATGTACGACAGTTGATATGATAAGGCTTGATATGCACTACCGCGTCAATATCATATCTGTCATATCTCTCCTCTAACAGAGTCACCTTCATTGGGATAGGAACCCCATTTAACTCTAACCACCAAGAACCAAGACGATTACGCAACATAGAAAACACTTCATTTTTGACGATCGCAGATGTACTTTGTGTCAAATCAAGACATTGCCCTTGAGCTTCTAACTCCCTTGCTATCTCCGTGGCTTTAGTTTCATCAAATCTAGAATAGCGTTTAATCACCTGTTTGAGCTTATCAACGGGATAAGGAATATCTTTTGGAAACGCACGATAGGCATTTTGAACCTGAGCAATCTTTTCTGTATTATCAGCGCCAACAGGTACAACGACATAATGATTTTCTTTGATTGTCTCATCATCACAAAGGTAGGTGTAGGCATCACCAAACAACGTAAAGGTCACCGAAGCGACTCGATAAAGCCTGTCAGGTGCTCTAAGCTCAACAGAGTCATCTGGCTCTTTCTCACCACTAGCTAAAGGTAGTTTTTGATAAAAGGTATAACGATTAGGATTGTCATCTTCGCCAAAGACCATTAAACTACCACAGTTAGGGCACTTCCAAACATCATATGACTCAACCAAAAGATCCTTATAATCAATGTTATTGTCTTCATCAGCCATAGTTGTGATGTCTGTCCACCACTCATCCGAAAAAGCTAAAAAAGCATTCGGATCTGAAGTAGCGTGATCATCCATTTGATGCCCACACTCACAAGTCCATCTTCCCATAATTAAACTCCTATATCTCCTCACAAATATTTTTTATCTCGCTATTATTATACCACGAAATGATGAAAAAACTGCGACCTGTCAGTCACAGTTCCTACATCATACCTTACTCAGCCGCATCCCAAACGTAGCCTTCTTCTAGAGCTTCTCTTTCTGTCATTTCAACGTACTTGTCTGAGTCACTTCCTTTATAGTCATAATAGCCATCATCCTCATTAACATAAACACAATAATCATACTGCTCATAGTCTCGATCAAGTTCAGCAGAATCTGATTTTTTGGAACCGCTACTTTCCTGACGGACGTAAACATCACCTGTGACCTTACCAGTCATATAATCAATGGTAATATGTGGTGCAACATTGTCGATAACAACTGTAGCAATACCATGTTTATCAAAAGTCTCTTCGCCTTCAAGGTCGATTTTCTTGAGTTGTCCTTTCTCATTTAGACCTACATAACGTAATTTATAGTTAAATGAAATAAAAGTAGTACATTTATGGTATAATGTATTTATGGCA
>NZ_JBLBUC010000047.1:0-1640 GCF_047290665.1 Streptococcus lishijunsis
AACTAAACATACTAAGATTAGTAGTGAGGAAATCTCCGACGGGAGATAGTACTCACTACTTTTTTCATTATCAAAATGATAAAGTAGAGGTGTCTTGTTAAGTCGTAGAGTCCTTTGACGCTAGACGTCGTAAACTAAACTGGCAAGACACCTGTTTTAAAAAGAATGTTATCAAAGTATGTGGGACGCTGGACGTCGAGTATTGAAAATGACATCACTAAAACAAGGATCATTCGAGACAAAGAGGTAATATCATGCGTGCAGTTTTCGGGATTGATGTGAGTAAGGCCAGTTCAGAAGTGGCCATTCTAATCAACGGTGAGAAGGTTCATAGCTACACTATGTCCAATGATGCCATTGGCTTTTCTCAGCTACTTGGTGATTTGAAAACCGTCCATAAGCCAGAAATCATCTTTGAAGCAACAGGCGTTTATTCTCGTCGTCTTCAGGCTTTTCTGGATGAACATGGCTACGTTTATACACGACTCAATCCCTTAGAAGCCAAGAAGCAATTGGATAGCTTGCGTGTGCGCAAAACAGACAAAATTGATGCGGAAAAACTGGCTCAGTCTCAGTTTGTACTCAATCGTAAATCGACATATGTCCAAGAAGAAGTCTATCAACATCTGCGAGATTTCAGTCGATTCTATCAGAATCTGACAGAGGATATCGTCAGAGCTAAGAATCGACTGCACAAGGTCTTACAGGTCACTTTCCCTGAATTGGAAAATATCTTGTCAACGCCAACTGGTGAACAATACTGGAACTTAGTCATAGCTTTTCCTTGCAAGGACTTCGTGCTTGAGTTAAGAAAGGATGAACTCTCAAAGAGCATCCGTCAGTCCACTTCAAAACGGATTTCTGACAAGCGTGTGGCCTACTTAGCTGAAAAACTTATAGCACTAGCTAATCAGTCTTATGGTGCCGTCAAGAAAAACTCTCCAATACTGGAAGAGGTGCGTTACTATGCAAAAGAATTGCTTAGACTTTCTGAACAGAGACAAGCAGTCTTAGACGAAATGGTGGAACTAGCTCAACCTTTACCAGAGTATGACATTCTACTTTCTATTCCTGGTATCGCCGAGACAACTGCAACAAGTATTATTGGCGAACTGGGAGATATTCGCCGTTTTCAGTCTGCCAATCAAATCAATGCCTTTATTGGGATTGACCTCAGACACTATGAATCTGGGAACTTCATCGCTAAGGAACACATCACCAAACGTGGCAATCCCTATGCTAGAAAGATTCTCTTCAAGTGTATTCACAATATCGCTTCAGCCAGTCACACCAATCCTTGCCATATCGCAGACTTTTATGAGAAACGAAAAAGACAATCGCAAACGACTTCAACCAAGCCACACACGATTGCCTCCATACATCGTCTCATCCGGACAATGTATTACCTCATAACGCATAACAAACTTTACGATTATACTTCCACCCAAAATCAGTAAAATTGTTTATGCCATATCATTGTAACACCTTATCAAAAAAATCACAAAATAAGGTGTTAGTTTTGTATACACTTTTTATACTAAACTTTAATCCAAAATAAAATAATTTCCTTATTTTGACTACTGAACTCTAAATATTTTTTGTCAAATACCTTGAAAGGCTTGACAAATGGTAGAAAAAGG
>NZ_JBLBUC010000048.1:0-1517 GCF_047290665.1 Streptococcus lishijunsis
TATTTCTTGAGATAATAAGACTCTGTCTTGAAATGCCCAAAGAAACTTTCAATTGGTGCATTGTCGATACATTTCCCAACTCGTGACATGGATAGAGTGATGCCAGCCTGTGTTGTAAAATAGCGATATTCCTTTGAAGTGTACTGACTGCCACGGTCACTATGAATGAGCGGTGTCGCCTCTGGATTTAGCTGTAAAGCCTTCTTAATGGTCTTCATCACCAAGGGATTATCATTCGTGTGCCCAATCTCATAGGCGATAATAGAGCCGTCATAGAGGTCCTTGATCGCACTCAAATAAGCCTTGGCACCGATACCGTATTGTAAGTAGGTGACATCTGTGCACCACTTCTGATTCGGTGCTGTCGCGATAAAATCTCGATTGAGAAGATTTTCAGCGTAGAATCTGTCGCCAGCTTTCGTACAAGAGTGGCGAACACGTCGAATAACAGAACGAATACCCAGTATTTTCATGAGTCTTCGAATCCGTTTCTTATTGTAGTTGGTGGCGAATTGGCGGTTAAGGAAGGTCGTCATGCGATGGTAACCGAGGATTCCGTTATAGAACTTGTGGAGCTCTTTAATCGCCTCCATAATCTTTTTATTTTCCCGTTCAGATTGTGTCTCTTTGTGGTTAAGCCACTTATAATAGCCTGAACGTGAGACCTTAAGAATCTGACATAAGTTAGAGATAGAACTATCTGGGTGTTCATCATGGTAATCGCTAATTGCTTGGAACTTCTCTAGGTGCTTTCCCGCTCTTAGCGACGGTTTCGCCGTTTGATTTCTTCTAACTTTTTTAGCAGACCGTTCTCCATTTCTAAATAACGATTCCGTTCTTCCAGTTGTTTGATTTTGAGTTGAAGTTCTTCAGCTTCAGTGAGGTTTCGCTTGCTTTCTAGTCCCTTTCCTCTACGATCTACCAGCCCTTGAGCTCCCTCATTTTCAAACTTACGTACCCATGAATACACCTGTTGATAGGAGATGTCAAACTTCTCAATAGCTGCTTGGTAGTCTTTTTCATGGGCGATTGTGAAGTTGACAATCTCAAGTCGTTCTTCAAATGTGGTCTTGCGTCCTTGTTTCATACGGCTTTGTCCTTTACTTGTGGATGTTAATTCTTTACCACTAGTATATCGTTTTATCCAGCTTCTGAGAACATAAGTGTCAGAGATATGATAGTTTGAACAGATATCTCTTAAGGAACCTTTACCAGCTAGATAGTCTTGAACAGCTTGTTCTTTTAACTCAGACGAGTAGTGTTTCCAAGTTCGACTCTCCTTAAGACCATCGATACCGGACTTCTCATATTTCATTTTCCAAGACTGGATTGTTTGATGATCGACCTGATATTGTTTACTGAGTTGGGTAAGCGACTGCTCTTGGTTAAGGAATAAGCAAACAATTTCTAACTTTTCTTCTACTGATTTTGGACTTCTTTTGGACATGTGAAAACTCCCCTTATAGTGTCTAGTGAATTTTTGTTTTTTCACTGTCTACTATATGGGGAGTATATCA
>NZ_JBLBUC010000049.1:0-1128 GCF_047290665.1 Streptococcus lishijunsis
ATCTCTTTGATAAATCTGAATCCGATCAAAAAGTTGCTCTCTTTCTAACTCCCTTAGGTTATCAACCAAATGCTCTACAATACCATCATGATGTTCTTTAGGGGTTGCTCTGGCCTGATTGGGATCGATGGCATAAAGCTCTTCGTAACGAATCAAGGTGCTGAGATAGGACAGTTCTGGTTTGGTACCAATAATAGCTAAAGAAACTTGGTATCCTTTCGAAGCTAATAATTGAACAGTCTGACGAGGAACTTGAGTGGTTCGCAAAGTTCCTTCAATCAACAAATGATAACCTTGCGTGCTGAGTTCGTCAACCAGATGTTCTACCATTTTTCCTGCAAATCCTTTGGTATAGTCCACGCTGTCCTTGCCATACTTTTCTTGCAGGGCTAGGTAATTGGGATGTTGAGAACGGTAACTGTCACCATCGATGATAATGATATTACCTTGAAATTCTTTTTGCTTGATACGATGTATCGTTGTCTTACCTGCTCCGCTTTGTCCACCAAGCAAGATAGCTTTCGGATGATCTGGAAACGTCTTTCCTCGGGTTAAAGCCCGAATGGTTCGCTTCAAGGCTTTCTGAAAGTCAGTCTCACTAAATTCTTCCAATCTCATTAAGCTACCACCCGATGATACACCATATCTAACATCCGCTCAATACCGTCTAAATAACCATTGTAACGCTCTATTTCATCGAAAGTATCTACAAGATAAATTTTCGTATTGATTAATTCAGCCAAATCATCACTCATCAAAATCCAAGGATTGGCTTCATCATCAAAAGCAATATCTTGACTATCCTGGTATCTATAAAGCTGTGATAAAATGGCTGCTCCACGTTCTTTTATCACTTCTACCTTTAAGGTCAATTGATAATCTTCAACAGGTGTTAGCATCTTGTCCTCTCCTACAACATCGACATAAGAAACGTTAAATTTCTGACAAATACGGTCAATCAATTCTGTTGACACAGTGCTAGTCCCATTTTCATAACGACTCAGACTATTACGTGAAATACCAACCATTTTCGCAAATTCTGGTTGTGTTAAATGATGTGTTCGACGTAGTGCTTTGATATTATCTCCAATCATAAATAAAGACCTCCTCATATTTGCTTTCATTATA
>NZ_JBLBUC010000005.1:0-88485 GCF_047290665.1 Streptococcus lishijunsis
AGAAAAGCACCCCAATTGTTAGATTTTATGTCTAACTTTTGGGGTGCAGTTCATTATTGGAGACGGTTTTTAATCTGTGTATAATAAACGATCACCTAATCGTTTAAGTCTTGACCATTTGAGGCAATGACTTTTTGATACCAATAAAAGGAATCTTTACGATAACGTTTCAACGTTTTTAAATCAAACTCATCACGATCAACATAGATAAAGCCGTAGCGCTTTTTGATACCCTCATGCGTTGAAATCAAATCAATAGCAGACCAAGGATTATAACCTAACATCTCAACACCATCAGTGATGGCCTCTTGGATTTGAGCAATATGCTGGCGCAGATAGTCAATGCGGTAAGAATCATGCACCTTACCATCAGCTGTCAGCTCATCATAAGCCCCTAGACCATTTTCGGTGACTAAAAGAGGCAGACGATAACGACTATAAATCTCTCTCATCGTCGCTCTAAAACCGACAGGGTCAATTTCCCAGCCAAAGGCTGTCTTTTGAAGATAAGGGTTATCAACCCCACGATAAAAGCCAGCTTCACCACGAGCAGACTGTTGATCTGCCCCAGGGTCTAGTGTCTCACTACCATTACTTTGCTCAACCGTTGCCGTATTATAGTAATTAAAGCCGATAAAATCTGGTTTGGCAGCTCGTAGCACTTCTTTGTCACCTACTTCAAAGACAGGTGTAGCATCCATCTCCTCCAAATACGCCCACACAAGATTATTATAAACACCATAAACTGCCATATCTAAATAAAGCCAATTACGAATCGCATTATTATTTTGAGCTGCAATGACATCTTCAGGTTTGGCACTAGCTGCATAAGTCAAGGAAATATTTGGCGCTGGACCAATCTTTGCATCTGGCAACATCTCATGACAGAGCTGCATTGCTTTAGCTTGCGCCACCAATTGATGATGATTTTGCTGATAGATTTCTTTTGTAAGGTTACTTGTCCCTTCTGGTACATGAAGTGTCCCAATGATAGGTCCTACTAAAGTCAACATATTTTGCTCATTGATCGTCAACCAATACTTGACACGATCCCCAAAACGTTCAAATAAAACACGCGCAAACTCAAGAAACCAATCTACTGATTCTCGCTTACTCCAAGAGCCTCGCTCATCTAACTTAGCAGGCATATCAAAATGAAACATCGTCACAATAGGCTCTATACCATAGCTCAGACACTCATCAATCAAGCGATTGTAAAAATCCACACCTGCTTCATTAACTACTCCCACACCATCTGGTAAGATACGTGACCAAGAAATCGAAAACCGATACGACTTAAAGCCCATCTCAGCCATTAGAGCGATATCTTCTTTATAATGATGGTAATGATCCACAGAGACCGACAAATCCGAGGTCCCTTCAGGAATATCCTTGACATCTTGACAAGACGGTCCCTTGCCATCCTCAAGAGCAGCACCTTCCACTTGATAGGCTGAGGTAGAAGCTCCCCACAAAAAAGAGTCTGGAAACGGTTTTAGCTTTTTATGTAACATCGATTGTCCTCCTTTTGTCTAAGTATCTAAAGTATAGTCTTTTCTTTGTTAAAGAGATAGTATTATAGCGCTTTTTCTTAATACTATCCTATGGAAAACTAAAACACTTAGCTTGCGTCTTTGCTTAAAAATCGTTATGATGAATTTATGAAACAACTATCTATTTTAGCCTTGGCTGAATCTGCCGAGCAAGAACACTATTTTACCCAACTAGCAGAAAGCTTTACTTATCTCTTTGAGATAAGTATCAAGCCCAAGCCTAGCTCTTTTGCTACTGATGACGTTGACGCTATCTTTAGCTTTTCTGCGCTCAATCAAACGCATCACCAACTGCTTTTTAGCTTTACAGATAAAGAGGATACTATCTTAGCCAATCATGAGGATTTTTCAAATCCTAAAGCCCTTATCCGTCTAGCCGCACAGTTGAGCGATTTTTACTATCACTTGGCTTTTTCGTTACTTGACAATCTCCCTTATCGCCTAAGCTTATATGATAAAAAAGGGAGTGTCTTCTACTCTAATCAAGCACCTCTAGCACCTCTTGAGCCATTTCAAGCAGAAGAATCTTTGGATAGCTGGTTTAAAACACAGCTTCAGCACACAAAGAGCAAATCCCTGCATATGACTCAAGCCAATCTCAGCTTTGATACGCTGATGATGGATTCTTACTACTCAGTCACAGATACTAAAAACCAACCGCTCGGTTATTTGCGGTTGGCACAAGATATAAAACCTTTATTAGAAAGTTATTTAGCTGAGTCGGGACAAGCTCTTGTCGGCTGGTCTGATGTGACGTCTGGTCCCTCCATGTCAGACGATGGTTTTGAGCTGTAAGGCGTCCGCTCACTTATCTCAAAGCCTCTTGGGCTATCAATCATAATCGGAACAGGCTCCAAAGTCACATCCGTAAATTGGAGAGCAAACCACTTGATAGGACTAGCTGTCCAGTGTTTGATACTAGCTTTTAGCTGTAAGATAAGGCTGTCTCTTAAAGAAAGACCTGCGGTCTCTTCGACACGTTCATCTAACACAACAAAGCGAAAATCTCCTACTTCTCGTCCTTCATCAATCGTATAGGTCTGTATTTGCTTGGCTATGCGTCCACTAGCCATCAACTCTTGAACAATGGTTCTGAGGTATTTGGGAACAACTTGACGCATTCGAAAACCTAATTGCAACTCTAATTTAACGATAAAGTCTGTCCCCATGGTATCTACCGTATAGCTAGCACCATAAGGCTCATCAGTGACATTTACCGTAACAAACCAATAAACACAAGCCCGCTTAGGATGCTTATCTAAAATAGAGTACAAGATAGAGCGGTCAATCATATCGCCTTCTAGCCGATTGGTCATATAAACGATATTTGTCTGATAAAGAGAATACCTCTCATCATCTTTTAGCTGTCTTAATTGAGGAATGTATTCTTTCAAATCGAGTAATTTCACATGATTAGAGATAATCTCAGCCCCTTTGTACCAAATAGTCATAATGGCTAAAATACATAAGGTTAATAACACAACAATATAGCCACCTTGGAAAAACTTGATAATAGAAGCAAGGAAAAAGACACTTTCAATAAGGGCAAAAAAAGACATCAAGCTAACTGCGACAACAGGTTTTTGACCTTTTTTGATAAGATAGTACGTCAACAAAATAGTCGTCATCAACATGGTTACGGTGATCGCTAAGCCATAAGCCGCCTCCATTTGTGAAGAGGTCTTAAAAAAGAGAACAGTCAGTGTCGTCACGATAAATAAAGACCAGTTAATGATAGGGATATAAGTTTGGCCGAGACGCTCACCTGGATAGATGGTTCTAAACAGCGGGAATAACTTCAAACGCATTGCCTCAGCTGCCAGTGTAAAAGAACCTGATATTAAAGCTTGTGAAGCAATGATCGCTGCCAGAGTCGCTAAAACAACCAAGCTCAAACGAAAACTAGTCGGTACACTTGCAAAAAACGGATTAAGGTCGGCCTCTTCTGGATGAGCCAGCAACCAAGCACCTTGACCACAATAAGATAATACAATAGAGAGCTTGACAAAAGGCCAAGACACATAGATATTACCTCTACCGACATGACCAAGATCAGAATAAAGAGCTTCAGCCCCTGTCGTTGCCAAAAAGATAGACCCTAAAATAAAAATACCGCGATGATTATCTGGGCTCATCAGAAAAGAAATGGCATAATAAGGATTGATCGCCTTAAAGACCTCCATATATCCCAGACTATTGACTAAGCCACTGATGGCTAAGACCATAAACCATACAAACATCACAGGACCAAATAATTTCCCAATCAAATTCGTCCCAAAACGTTGTATGCTAAACAGCAACCCTAAAATCAATAAGGTAGTCAAAATCACATGACTTTGATTACTATAAAAAGCACTCAAAAAAGGAACTGCCTTTAACCCCTCTATCGCTGTGGTCACTGTTACCGCAGGCGTCATCGCCCCATCTGACAACAAGGTCGCCCCGCCTATCATCGCAGGAATAATCAACCAAGGACTCATCTTTCGCACAAGCGTATAAAGGGAAAAGATACCGCCTTCATGATGATTATCTGCTTTAAGGGCAATGACCACATACTTAATCGTCGTCACCAACGTCAATGTCCAAATAATCAAAGAAATGGAGCCTAAGATAAAGAATTCATCAATGGCTTTACCGCCTCCTTGATTAACAACCAAAGACTGCATCGTATAAAGAGGACTTGTCCCAATATCACCATAGACAATACCCAAAGCCACTAAAAATCCTGCCTTACTAGCTTTATTAAAAGCATTGTGTGCATCATCTGTCATCGTGAAAAACCTCCTGTTCCTTAATGACCAGACAATTATAGCACACGCTTTCAAAAAGAAAAGACCTAATTATTTTCTAACAATTCACAATAATTAAAGTATTACAAATCAATCTTCACATAAAGCCTTAATAAAAGCCCTTGCTTAAATAAACAGGGCTTTTTTGTCATCAAAATAACATCAATTTGTCATGAAAATTATCATTTTTTTATTATTTTCTCTACAAGTCTCTATGGACAGGTTGTGCACCAAATGTCTGGGAAGTAGGCATCATCTCGATACGATTGATATTGACATGCTCTGGTTGCTTTAGAATCCAAGCAACTGTCTCTGCAATATCTACTGGCGTTATGGCATTCGCCCCTTTATACAAAGCCTCTACTTTCTTTTGATCTCCCTTAAAGCGCACACTGGAAAATTCCGTCCCCTCACAAAGACCAGGCTCGATATTAGACACACGAATACGCGTTCCAGCAAGGTCTGCTCGAAGATTAAGTGAGAATTGCTTGACGAAAGCTTTACTCGCTCCATATACATTAGCACCTGGATAAGCAACGCTCCCTGCTGTTGAGCCGATATTGATAATCAATCCTTTATGATGATCAACCATCCTAGGCAGGATCTTTCTGGTCACATAAACAAGCCCAACAATATTGGTATCAATCATGGTCAGCCAGTCCTTGATATCTGCTTCATAGGCTTTATCAAGCCCCAGCGCCAAGCCTGCGTTATTTATCAGAACATCAATGTTTTTCCATTCTTTTGATAAGCTAGCTAGAGCTTTATCTACCGATTCTTGAGAACAAATATCCATTTCAAGAGGGTAAAAGGCGGCCCCTAGTTCTTTGGCGAGAGCATCCAGTTTATCCATACGCCTAGCAGCACCAATCACTCTACAACCATCAGCTACTAAACGCTTAGCTATGGCACGCCCAAAACCAGCCGATGCTCCTGTTAATAATACCGTTGTCATCTGTTCACCTCTATTACTTTTTTCAAATGAAAAAGGAGACAAGGCTCCTTTACTCGTTGCTATTTCTAATCACGCGCGTCTAAAGCTTGCGCTGCTGTGATAATCGATAGTTTATAGATATCCTCAGCACTTGATCCTCGTGATAAGTCGTTCACAGGCGCATTAAGACCTTGTAAAATAGGACCTATCGCTTCAAACATACCAAGTCTTTGCGTCAACTTGTAGCCGATATTCCCAGATTGTAAATCTGGGAAGATAAAGACATTAGCTTGACCAGCCACAGGACTGCCAGGTGCTTTAATAGCAGCCGTCTCTGGGAAAAAGGCCGCATCAAACTGCAACTCGCCATCAATACACAAATCAGGCGCCATATCTTTAGCCAATTGCGTTGCTTCTTGGACCTTGGTCACTTGTGGGGCTTTAGCACTTCCCTTAGTTGAAAAGCTTAACATAGCAACTTTGGGATCAATGTCAAAAATAGCAGCTGTTTCTGCTGTATTGACAGCAATCTCAGCCAATTCTTGTGCATTTGGGTCGATATTGATCGCACAATCTGCAAAGATAAAACGGTGATCTGTTGACTCACGGTTCATCAAAAAGACGCCTGAGGTTCTTGAAATGCCTGGTTTTGTCTTGATGATTTGAAGAGCAGGGCGAACTGTATCAGCTGTTGAGTGAATGGCTCCAGACACCATACCATCAGCCAAGCCCATCTTGACTAACATGACCCCAAAATAATTAACATCACGCAAGAGACGATCCGCATCCTCTAGGGTCGCTTTTCCTTTTCTAATCTCAACAAAGGCTTCTTTCATGTTCTCAAAGTCTGCGTAGTCATTGGGATTGATAATGGTGTAGTCTTGGTCTACAAAGCCTAGACGAGCTAGTGAGTCGTGCACCTCGTCATATTCACCGAGGATCACAGGGTCAATCAAGCCTTCAAACTTAAGGCGTGCTGCAGCTCGCAAGACACGGTCGTCATTTCCCTCTGGAAAGACAATCTTGACATAGTTACTAGCTACTTTTTCACGTAAAGTTCCAAATAAAGAGCGCATAGTCAACTCCTTCTATTATTTTCTTTCAGTTCTATGATAACGCTATCAAAATCATCTGTCAAGCCAATTTCATGACAGCGCTGCTTTTTTGTGAAAGGGTCTGTAAATCTAAGAGAATGACAATGCAAAGCTTGGCGAGTGATACCAAGATCCATCCTCCCGCCGTACAAATCATCGCCCAAAAGCGGAAAACCAATATGGGCAAAATGCACACGAATTTGATGAGTACGACCTGTGTGTAGCCATACATCGACTAAATACACATCTCCAAAGCGCTCAATAACTTTATAGCTAGTGTGAGCATACTTTCCAGACGGATCTACTTTTCTTGTAATAATGCTATCCTCATCTCTGGCAATCGGCGCTATAATATCCCCTTCATCTGCTAATTCCCCATTACCAGAAACCAAGGCATAATAGCGCTTTTCAATCGTTTTTTGCTGCAATTGCTTATCTAGACGCGCGTGTGCATAACCGTGTTTGGCAAACAACATCAAACCGCTTGTGTCCTTATCAAGCCTGGTTACAATATGAACCTGCTGATTGGGATAATGGTTTTCAACATAATAAGCTTTAACAAAATTAGCAATCGTATTAGAATGGAGCTTACTAGGAATACTGGCAACGCCAAAAGGTTTATTTAACACCAAAAAATGCTCATCTTCATGGACAATATCTAACGGACTAACAACAGGTTGCAGTGTATCATGTGGCAATTCATCAGGAATGTCAATCGCCACCTTATCACCCACTTCAAGGAGATAGATAGCATTTTCTTCCTTGCCATTGACCCAGATATGACCCCCCTTAAACTTAATCTTAGCTAGAAGTCCTTTTGAAATATCGTGTCCTTTTAAAAACGTTTTGACCTTGGTACGACGGTCTGCTACAAACTCAAATCTCATGAATCCAATTCTCCGATAAACGCATCCTTGACACGCTCCCAAAAGCTTGTATGGTTAGGTGTTGCCACAAAATGGATTTTTTGATTATCCAGAGAATACTCTACTTTTTGGACATTACGATACTGCATGGTTTTATTATCAATGGAAATCGTATAGAGCCCCAAGCGCTTAGGAATAACCTTTATTGTCTCTTCTTTGGGAATGATAAGAGAAGAGCCTATTGTGCGATAAACACGATTGTTAAGACTTGAAATCTCTGTCAGCTGCAATGCTTCGACAGTAGGATGTAAAATAGCTCCTCCCAAGGATTTATTGTAAGCAGTGCTACCTGTTGGTGTTGATACCGATAAGCCATCTCCTCGAAATCGCTCAAACTTGACATTGTTGATAAAAACATCCGTCACCATCGTTTTTTCGATACGCTTTAGGGTCGATTCATTGAGCGCGCGCCCTTTGATAATACGACCATCTCCTAAAGTGACCTTGACTTTTAATATCGGATAAGAAACACTTTCTCCTGTATCTTGTCGCAAATTCTCAACCAGCATATCCGCTTCAAAATCACGATAATCGGTATAAAATCCCAAATGCCCTGTGTGAATCCCAACAAAACGAACACTGTCTAAGTGTTTTTCATACATATGAAAAGCTGACAAAAGCATGCCGTCGCCACCAATACTAATCACAACATCTGGATTTTTCTTTGTTAGGTAAAAATCACTCGCGTCACGAAAAACACTAAAAAGCTTCCCTGCTACTTTTCTACTCTGATATTTGCCATTGCTGATAATCGCTACTCTTGTCGGATTATCGGTATAATTCATCTGTGTCATCACTATTTCCTACACCATCACTCAACTTTCGATTTTCAGGATCAAATAAGAGCTGCGCCTCACGAATATCTTCACGAATCTTACGCATCTCCTCGTCCAGCTCCAAAGCAATCTTTGCCATCACCTCAAGACGTTTTTTGATTTCCTTTGGAAATTCCCCTTGGTATTTGTAATTGAGCGAGTGCTCAATTGTTGCCCAAAAATTCATCGCTAAGGTTCTAATCTGAATCTCAGCCAATACACGCTTTTGCCCATGAATGGTATCTACAGGGTACTCCACAATAACATGATATGAGCGATAACCGCTTGACTTCATATTCTTGATATAGTCTCGCTCCTGTACAATTGTCATATCACGACGAGATCGAAGTAACTCTAACACTTCATCAACATCATCGACAAACTGTACCATAATACGAAGCCCAGCAATATCCTGCAAATCCGTCGCTAGATTTTCAAAACGAATATCACGCAAGACCATCTTTTCCTTAATACTCTCAATAGACTTGACACGTCCTGTCACAAACTCGATGGGCGAGTGTTTATTTTGCTTACGAAATTGCTTGCGAATACTTCTCAGCTTGATTTTCAACTCACCAACTGTCTGGATATAAGGGTCTAAAAAGGTTTCCCAGTCCATGCCCATACACTCTCTCCTCTAAGCCCATGACAAAACCTTGTCAAATGAGCCAATTTCTTATAAAATAAACTTAACGTTTATTATACCATAAAATTTCCAAAGGACGTGAACTATGAACCATCTTGAGATAGAATTTAAAACGATGCTGACAAAAGACGAGTTTAATCGTCTCAAGGCGCAATTTTCACACGTAGCACCTGTCACACAAACCAACTACTACTTTGATACTGAAAACTTCGACATGAAAGCCCACCGCATGTCATTGCGTATCCGCACCATCTCAAACGCAGCCGAGTTGACCCTAAAAATCCCAAAAGATGTCGGCAACTGGGAGTACAATATCGCTCTGCCTATTGATGAGGCTAAAGAGATGATTAAAACAGGACAATTGCCCGAAAATGACATCACAAAGCGTATCAAAGACCAAGGGGTTGACCCAAGTCAGTTAGCTGTTTTTGGCTATCTCACTACCACTAGACGAGAATGCCAAACGGCGATTGGGCTCATGGCTTTAGATGACAATCAATACGCTGGCATTCGTGATTATGAGCTTGAGCTAGAAGTGCTTGACGCTAAAAAAGGTAAGGATGATTTTGACCACTTCTTAGCCGAGCAAAGTATCAATTTTAAATACGCTAAAAGCAAGGTTGCCAGATTCAGTGCCACACTTAGACACCAAAAGACAGATAAAAACAGCTAGAATTAGCTGTTTTTATCTGTCTTTTCTCGCTCTTAGCGCTGATAAAATAGATATGGTATCAATAACCTCCTGTAAAATAGCACCTAGTAAAGCTGGGATAACACCAGTACTTGCTATCAACATCAATAGGAAACAAATACCAAGACCAATCCATACAGACTGTTTTGCCACAAGCAACGTATCTTTTGAGATACCAACCAAGCCAGCCACTTTACTGAGGTCATCTTGGAGGATGACAACATCTGCATTTTCACTAGCCGTTGTCGCACCGTGCGCTCCCATGGCAATGCCGACATCAGCTGCGACAAGCGCTGGAGCGTCATTGACCCCATCTCCTACCATGACTGTTGGGTGTTGATCACTTGGAGCGTCCTGCAGACGTTTGATTTTATCTTGGGGCAGACACTCTGCCTGCACTTGTGTGATACCCACTTCTTTGGCGACTTTTTCAGCGACAGCTTTTTTATCCCCTGTCAGCATAAGCACGTTTTGAATGCCATAATTTTTAAGGCGCTCTATGGTTTCCTTAGACTCTGGGCGAATGGTATCCTTAAAGCCGATATACCCTAGATAGTGGTCGTCTTTTGAGACGTAGATAGCGGTCTCATGCGCCTGCAAATCACTAGGCAAGTCAGCCATCAGGCTCGCCTTTCCTGCTCGGACGAGGTGCCCATCAATCTGACTTTCCACTCCCATAGCTGTTAGCTCTTTACTAGAAGTCAGTGGTAACAAGTCTATGCCTTCTTGTTTAGCGTAATCAACCAAAGAACGAGCCAAAATGTGTGTAGATTCTTGCTCGCTACTAGCTGCAATCTGCAAGAGCTCTTCTTTTGAGACACCAGTATTTGGAACAATCTTATCCACCATGAGCTGACCATTGGTGATTGTACCTGTCTTGTCAAAGGCGATTAGTTTTGCTTTTTCAAGCATTTCAAAGCTGGTTGCTGACTTGATGACAATACCAGAACGGCTTGAGCGGCTCATCCCTGCCACAAAGGCAATGGGCGCTGCTAAAATCAAAGGACAAGGTGAAGCAACCACCAAGACCTGCGCAAAGCGCATGACATCACCACTAATATACCAAGCAAGCCCACCAATGACAAAGGCAGCAACGGTAAATGGCACCGCATAGCGGTCTGCCAGACGCACAAAGCGGGCAGGCTTTTGCTCTGTTTCCTTGATGAGATTGACCAAGACTTGGTACTGACTGTCCTTAGCTAGACGACTTGCTTTTATCCGAATGGCATTGTCGCCATTTATCGAACCAGATAGCACTTCGTCGTTAATCGTTTTATCTACTAGGAGTGACTCACCTGTCAGAGAAGATTCGTTGACGCTGGTCTCTCCTTGCACTACCACACCGTCAATAGGGATGACCTCGTTTGGTTTCACTAAAATAATATCGCCAATCGCTACGTCATCAACGGGGACATCTACCCAGTCTTCTCCTTTTTTCAGGTGCGCTTCTTGCGGTGAATTGTCCAAAAGCTCTCGCAGTTCTCGACTAGCCTGACGGCTTGCGTACTCTTCTAAGCTCTCACCACCTGTCAGCATGATTAAAATCATCAGACTCGCCCAGTAATCACCGACTAAAAGCGTCGTCACAATAGCCACGATAGCTAAAAGGTCAACACCATACTGACCATGACGAAGCGTCTTAATCATATCAACCAACATGACAAATGCCATACACCCACCTGCAATAGCCACCAAAAGATAAGCAATGTGAGGCTGGTCAAAGCCAAACTCCATAACAAGCGCAAAGACACCAATCAGTGCCGTGATGATAAATTTTCTAAATCGCATTTTAACTCCTTGTTTATGTTTTCTTATTTAGAATGATACCAAATAAGAAAACATAAAGCAAGTAATTTGACGCTAGAGGGTGAATTTTCTCCTCTTTTTTGATAAAATGAAAGTATTACTTTTATAAGGTTTATAATTAAAGGAGTTTCCAAGAAATGGTCGAACAATATGCCGACAAACCTATCAAGTTATTTTCACTCACTTCCAACCTTCCAATTGCTGAGAAGATTTCTGAAGTCTCAGGAATCCCGCTTGGAAAGGTTTCTTGCCGTCAGTTCTCAGATGGCGAGATTATGATTAACATTGAGGAAACCGTTCGTGGTGATGATATTTACATCATCCAGTCGACTAGTTTTCCAGTCAATGACAATCTTTGGGAATTATTGATTATGATTGATGCGTGTAAGCGTGCTAGTGCCAACTCTGTCAATGTTGTCATTCCATACTTTGGCTATGCTAGACAAGACCGTATCGCAGCCTCTCGCGAACCTATCACTGCTAAATTAGTTGCCAATATGTTGGTCAAAGCTGGTGTTGATCGTCTTTTGACGCTTGATTTACATGCTGTTCAGGTGCAAGGTTTCTTTGACATTCCAGTGGATAATCTCTTTACGACACCTCTCTTTGCAGAGCATTATAGCCGTTTGGGACTCACTGGCGAGGATGTCGTCATCGTTAGTCCTAAAAATTCAGGAATCAAACGTGCTCGTAGCCTAGCAGAAGTCCTAGATGCTCCTATTGCTATCATTGATTATGCACAAGATGATTCATCTCGTGAGGAAGGCTATATCATTGGTGATGTTGAAGGTAAAAAAGCCATTATCATTGATGATATCTTAAATACAGGACGTACCTTTGCCGAAGCGTCTAAAATTTTGGAGCGTGGTGGCGCTACTGATATTTATGCTGTTGCTAGCCACGGTCTCTTTGCTGGTGGCGCTGCTGATATTCTAGAAGCCTCTCCTATTAAAGACATTATCGTAACAGACTCTGTCTTAACCAAAGAGCGCGTCCCTAGCAATGTCACTTACCTCTCTGCTGCTGACTTAATTGCTAAGGCTATCGTTTATATTCACGAACGTCGCCCACTAAGCCCTTTATTTGCTTTTCAAAAAGACTAATAATAACACTCACTTGAGTGATATGAGAAAGGATCTGACTACTATTACACACACACCTATTTATCTTGACAATGCTGCAACTACTGCTATTAGCCCAAATGTTCTTGAAGCTATGACTAAACAACTGACAGATGATTATGGTAATCCCTCAAGCCTTCATCATTTTGGTCGCAAAGCCAATCAGCGTCTCAGAGATTATCGTGAGACAATCGCTCAAGCACTTGATGTCTCTAGTCGTCATATTATTTTTACTTCTGGAGGATCTGAAAGCGACAACTTCGCCATCAAAGGCTATGCTCTAGCACATCAAGACAAAGGAAAACATCTGATAACCACTGCTATCGAACACCATGCTGTTCTAGAAACCATGCACTATCTTGAAAAGCGCTTTGGTTTTGAAGTGACTTATCTCCCAGCTACAGATGGCCATATCACCCCTGAGCAAGTCCAAGAAGCTCTGCGTGAGGATACCATTTTGGTCAGCATGATGTACGCTAATAACGAAACAGGTGATCTTCTTCCTATCAAAGTTGTTGGAGAGTTGCTCTCTACGCATCAAGCAGCATTTCATGTAGATGCTGTTCAAGCCTTTGGCAAAATTGCTATCTCACCCAAAGAGTTAGGTATTGATCTTTTGTCAGCTTCTGCTCATAAATATCACGGGCCTAAAGGTGTTGGTTTTCTCTATGTAGGGGATGTATCCATGGATAAATTCATCCATGGAGGCGACCAAGAAGATAAAAGACGAGCTAGTACTGAAAATATGGTAGGTATTGCTGGTATGGCAGAAGCTACCAAGGAAGCCTATGCTCACCTTGAAGAAAACTACCTCAACGTCACAAAACTCAAAAACCATTTCCTACAAGAGCTTGATAGCTTAGGAGTTCATTACTACCTCAATAGTAGCGCCCAGTCACTTCCTCATCTTATCAATATTGGCTTTAGAGGCCAACATAATGGCTTGCTCCTGACTCAGCTAGATTTGGCTGGCTTTGCTGTTTCTACTGGCTCTGCTTGTACTGCTGGTGCTGTCACACCAAGCCATGTCCTAGCAAGCTATTTTGGAGACAACTCTCCAAGATTACATGAATCCATCCGTATCAGCCTCTCTGAGCTTAACACCAAAAAAGAGCTGTCCTTGCTCGCTAAAACACTTAGAAATATTATAGGTAACTAATATGGCTTTTGAAACTGAAATTCATCTGGCTGATTGCCCTTATAGCTACGCTATCAGCCCTAATATAAAGGCTTACACACTACGTGATACAACCTTTATCCAAAACAAAATCGGTAATTTCGAGCTCACTCGCTTACTCGAAGAAGTCCCTAATTCTGGTGAGGGTTTTCCGTTGAAAATTACGGTCAAAAAAGATTTAAGCGCCTTCAAGTTAGTCATTACCGATAAATCAGGACTACGATTGGTTAATATTTTTAAAGATAGTAAACATCGTATCTTACAAGACAAATTCTACTTCCTAATGGATAGTCTTGTAGAGCGACAAGTCTTCACTAAAAAATCACTTTAAACACCATCTTGAAAAATCTTATGCTATCATAAGATTTTTTCACTTATAACAAATCAATTTGTTGCTTTTTTCACAAAGTTTTTGATACAATAAGGATATAGAAAAAGACAAGTTAATCATAATTGATATTTAGGAGGTATCCTTACCATGACGATTGATAAATCCATTCCTAAAGCGACTGCCAAACGCTTGCCGCTTTACTATCGTATTTTTAAACGTTTTAATACCAACCACTTTGAAAAAGCTAGCTCCAAGCAAATCGCTGATGCCATTGGTATCGACTCAGCGACAGTGAGACGTGACTTTTCTTATTTTGGTGAGCTGGGACGTCGTGGTTTTGGTTATGATGTCAAAAAACTAATGGATTTTTTTGCTGACATTTTAAACGACCACTCAACCACTAACGTCATGCTCGTAGGATGTGGCAATATTGGCCGTGCGCTACTGCATTACCGTTTTCATGACCGTAACAAAATGCAAATCGCTATGGCATTTGATCGCGATGACAATGAATTAGTCGGTACCACTACTGAGGATGGTATTGCTATCTACGGTATTTCAACCCTTAAAGAACATATGGCAGAAAGCTGTATTGAGACAGCTATTTTGACTGTTCCAAGTACACAAGCTCAAGACGTCGCTGACTGTTTGGTTCAAGCAGGTATCAAAGGTATCTTGAGTTTCTCACCGATTCACCTTAGCGTGCCTAAGGATGTCATTGTTCAATATGTGGACTTAACGAGTGAACTACAGACACTACTTTACTTTATGAACCAATCACAAAACCAATCTTAATATCATAAACACAGAAGGAGAGGGAATGACAAAACCAATTATTGGTATCACAGCCAATCAACGTATCAAACAAGACATCAACATCCCTTGGTCATATGCGCCAACAGGCTTTGTCAAGGCTATTCAGCAAGCAGGAGGTTTGCCGCTTCTTCTTCCTATCAGCAATGAAGAGGATGCCAAAACTTACGTCTCAATGGTCGATAAAATCCTCCTCATCGGCGGGCAAAATGTCGATCCCTCTTATTATCATGAAGAACGCCAAACTACAGACACCGACTTTTTCCGAGACCGTGATATTTTTGAGATGGCTGTCATTAAAGAAGCTATTCGTCAGAAAAAGCCTATCTTTGGTGTCTGCCGAGGCTTACAGTTGATGAATGTCGCACTAGGCGGCAGTCTGAATCAAGCGATCAAAGGGCATTGGCAAAATGAAGAAGGGAATGTCAGGACGCATCCTGTCATCATCAAAAATGATTGTGTCCTCTCAAAAATTTATGGTGCTCAAGCTCAGATCAACTCTTTTCATCGTCAAAGCATCAAAACAATTGCTGATGCCTTACAACCAATTGCTTTTGACCCCGATACAGGAGTCATCGAAGCGGCTGTCTCAAAAGACGATCATCTTACCTTTTTAGGGGTTCAATGGCATCCTGAGTTGCTCATTGAAGATAGTCCTAAAGACATGGCACTCTTTGATTACTTTGTCAATGAGCTCTAATCAGCCAGAATAAGACCCTCTTCACGAAAACTATAGTATTCATGACGTCCTACAATAATATGATCAAGGCAGACAATACCTATGGTATCACAAGCTGCCCTGATTTTTTTCGTGAAATCTTCATCATTTTGGCTAGGTGTTGAAGACCCTGACGGGTGATTGTGTACGACAATCAGACTTGTCGCCATGTTTTTACACGCATAATAAAGAATCTCTCGTGGCTCTGCTATCGAACGCCTCACTGTTCCGATAAAAATCGTTTTTTGCTCAATCACACGATTCTGCGTGTTGAGATAAATAGCTATCAGGTGTTCTTGTTTACTATCTGATAGCTCTAACATCATCTTACGTGCCAACTGTTGACTACTTAATATCTGCTCTTTTTGCTGATAATCAGAATCTTGGATACGCTTAGCTAGCTCCAACATCGCTTTTAATTCTACCGACTTGACCTTGCCTATTCCCTTTATTTTCTGCAATTCTTGTAAAGATAAGTGTTTAAAGTCCGCTAATGAATTTATCTGGCTAATAATCTGTGTCGAAATTTCTAAAACAGGGGTTTCTCTTGTCCCTGTACGAAGTAAAATCGCTAGTAATTCTTGATTACTTAGCTTATCAGCTCCTAGTGCTTCTAAGCGCTCTCTTGGTAACAGTTGTTTGCCCTGACTTTGAATGCAATACATAAAAACACCTCCACTTATTCATCCGTAAAGGAACACTTAAGTGGAGGTATTTTTTAATCAATTACTTCTGTGATTATTTTTTGTTCTGGATTATCTAAATCGACCGATTGACGTTTAGCCACTTGGTCTTTAATCATTTGGTAAAGACTAGCTGCTAGAGGTACTGCAATCAACATGCCAAACAGTCCCATTAGACTACCACCAATCGTGATAGCTACTAAGACCCACATCCCAGGAAGTCCAATAGAACCGCCTACCACACGCGGATAGATGACATTTCCTTCAAACTGCTGTAAAATCACAAGAAAAACAACAAAACCAACAGCTTGAGGCACTGACTGAGTCACAATTAAAAAGAAACCAATCGTCACACCAATATAAGCACCTACAACAGGGATAAGCGCTGTAAAGGCGATAAGAACACCTATGGTACTAGCGTATGGAAAATGTAGCACAGTCATTCCGATAGCTGTCAAACTCCCCAAAATCATCGCTTCTAAGGTTTGACCAACGATAAACCCATGAAACCGTTTATGTAAAATGCCTAAGACGTAATGAATCGTTTTGGCATGTTTACCGGTAAACGTATCAATGATAAGATTACATTGGCGCCCTAACTTTTCCTTACTTGCTAAAACATAAAATGAAAAAATCACACTCATAAAGACATTGATAAAGGTCTGTGCGATAGAGGTTACTGAGGTCATCAATGAGACCAACGTCGCCAATACTTGCTTTAAGACCTGCTGACCAAAATTGCTCACCTGTGCAATAATTTCCTTATCTGTCCCAACATAGCTAATCAATTTAGACACTTGAGGATTTTCATTGATAGCTTTGATAAGCTTGTTGATATTGGAAGGTCCAACCGTCAAGAGTGAGCTGATACTAGCAATCAAATCAGGTAAGATAATCGAAAATAACCAAGTGATAGCAACCACAAAGGTCGCATAAGCGAGTATCATACACACTGGGCGCTTTAACTTATCCATAACGTTGTGCGTAAAGACACGCTCATACCCTAATTCATAAAAAGACATCACAATATTGACGATATAGGCAACTGCTGCCCCTATCAAAAAGGGCTGCGACGCACGAAATATGGTCCACAAGACATCAGATGCAAAACTCCAATAATTTAAAATAGCAATACATAGCGCAAAAAAACTAACCGCATAATAGAATTGCTTTTTACCAAAACGCATAATACCTCCCACAATAACAAGATAGATTTAATAACATATCATATCATTATACACCATTTTTCAGAAAAATGCTCTCTAAATGGCTAATAGACTAAACTAACCTTTTCTGGTGAGATTAAGGATAATCGGTCTCTCATATAACTCTGCTAGTAAATAAGCATTTATCATCACCAAAGGCAGTAGGACTGCATAAAGCGCTTTAACACCAACTAATCTTCCCAAGCAAGCTGCCACAAAAGCTCCCAAACAAAACGTGAAAACAACCCATAAAATATGCAAGCCCTTGACAATCATAAAACGATCCCTTGTCAAACTTCCAATAGTTATCTGCTCAACGACACGCTTGATATTACCAATCATCATGATATTCGCATAGTCTTGACCGCGTACACGCTTAAAGGTTCCTAATTGCATGGCTGCACAAAACGACAAACCTGAAATCACCGCATTGTTCTCAACAAAGGGAGCATATAGGGCAACGCTCAAGACACCTAACGTAATCAAACAACTGCTCACAAAATGCCAAGGATAACCCTTTTGACGTACCCAACGCTCTAAGCTGACATTAACAGCCATACCAAGTGCAAAAAATAAGACAGGAATCAAATAGGTCAAAGACAGCCAGACATTAGCCCGTGTCATATGAACCATCATATTGATTAAATTACCTGTTTGTAAGCCTGCAAAACGCTGTCCTTGTGTGGTAAAGGTATAAGCATCTAAAAAACCGCTGACAAATGTTAAAAGCGCTGCAAATCGCAAACGCTCAAAGATACGAATCTCTTCTCTATTCACATCACGACTCCTTTTCTCTCTATATCCATTTTAGCGGTTGTCTAGTGAGATTTCAAGTTTTTTAACGCCAAAAACTAAATAGCAAAGCTATAAACATCACCAAGGCTAGGGCAAACATAGCATACATCAAACCACTCCACTGGGCATTGAGCGATAATAAGCCTCCTGTCACCATAAAAGTCATCACTAAAAGCGCTAAAATCAGGCGATTGAGTAAAGATTTGACGATGGTGATACGTTTATCATAACCATAAAAATCATGCGTGACTAGAAAACGTCCATTGAGCAATTGCTCAAGGAGTTGATTCAATCGACGTGGCATATGCTTAGCACTTCTTAGCATGTAAAACAAGGCAATCAGCATATTATCTGTATTCAAAGCGTCAGCTAACATCTCTGGTCCCATATTCTCTATAAAATAATGCTTGGCTAAAGTCATTAAACTCAGATGCGGAGCTAGATGGCTAAATAGCCCTTCAATCTGCAGGGAGGCTTTTTCCAGAATGGTTATCTGAGGTGGGATCGTCAGATGATGTTGTCTAAATAGAGCTAGTAAATCTTCTAACACTGCTGTAATAGAGAGTTTTCCCAAGTCAAGCTTAGCGTATTTATCTAGTAAATGCTGAACATCACTATTAAAACTGATAGGATTGAGCGAACTATCGTAACCTGTGAGCTCGATAATGGCTCGACTCAATGCGTCACTATCTTGCGTCGTAAAACTATAAAGCATATCATTTAAGGCACTCTTCTTACTATCTTCTAAATCCCCAACAATCCCAAAATCAATGAAATAAATCTTACCTTGGTGAATCAACAGATTACCAGGATGAGGATCCCCATGAAAATAACCATCTTTAAAGACTTGCTTAATAAAACTAAGCATTAGTTTACGCCCGATTTCCTCCAAGTCATAGCCACTGGCAAGCAAGGCCTCATAGTGATTGATAGCAATACCATCAATGTACTCTTCAACCAGAAGTTGCTTGGTAGTATAAGCTTCATAAAGCTTAGGAGAAGCGATACAGTTACTGTCATTATTTTTTTGAAAGCGTAAGATAGCCTGCGCTTCATGTCTAAAGTCAATTTCATACAATAATGATGCTTTTAACTCTTTAAAGACTTGCGCTAAGTCAACCATTGGCATGAAACTTTTGGGTAGCTTAGCTGATAACTTAATCAGTAACTCTAAATCCTCTGTCACAACCTTCGCTAGATTGGGACGCTGGATTTTAACCACTACTTTTTGTCCCGTATGAAGTTTAGCTAGATGTGTTTGAGCTACCGAACCACTGGCTAAAGGTTCTGGATAAATCACTGAAAAAACACTCTCAAGCGGTTGTCCTAACTCTTTTTCAATCGCTTCTAAAGCTAATTGACTATCTAAAGGGAGAACATGACTTTGTAGTTGACTTAGCTCATCTACGTATGCTTTAGGTAGTATATCGCTACGTGTTGATAAGATTTGACCGATTTTGACAAAGCTTGGCCCTAACTGCTCAAAAGCAAGGCGCAGTTGTTTAGGTCCTTCTTGATTGAGCTCAGATTTTCTTCTATCTCCTATAGCTTTCCAAGTGACTTTAGAGAAAGCTGCCACAATTTCACGTAAACGTTTCTGACTACTCATCGTGTTTCTTATCGTTTTGAGCCAAGAGTTTATCAAGCTTAGCTTCTAATCTTGTGATATCAGCCTGACTTGCATAGTTAACTTTCCTATCCTCTTTGGCTAGACTTCCTAACTCCGCCTCATCTTTGGCACTGCTTTTTCTGGTCAACTCTTCTTGCAACTCTTGACCCTCAGCTATGGTTAAACGCCCCTTGGCTACCAAATCACCAATCAGCTGATTGGTTTTTTCAAGGGTCAATGACGTCAATCCGATACTAGCCAGCACTAATGTTTTTAATTCGTTCATGTGATAATCTCTCTTTCTCATGTTTTTATAATTATATTGTATCACTTTAAGCTTTAATTACAAGGAAAGTGAGAATAGAAAAACAGTAGCCTATATAAGCTACTGTTAAACTGCACCTATCATAATGGCATAAAGGAAAAAAAGAGCAAAGCCAAAGAGATAAATAAGACCTACAATAGAGAGCCAACGCAACCACTTAGGCATGCTAGTGTCCTCTTTAGTCACCAACATATAATTTAAATACGCAAAAAATGGAGTGGTTAAGAAAGAGGCAATCATGGCAAAACGTAGCATGGTCGCTACATTACCAGCAAAGAAAAAGACTATCACAATCGCAATCAACGATGTTGCTGTTATCCATATGTTAAATGCCATTGGTGATGACATTTTCTGACCACGTAATAAGCGTAGTGTCTCTGCATTGGCGCGTGAATAACCATCAATAACTGTAATGACCGTCCCAAAGATACATAAAAAAGCAATAAATGCAATCAATAAACGTGACCAATCCCCAAGAGCTCTCGCATACATCCCGATAAATTGTTCAATATAAGCAGCGCTCGCCCCTTGAATAGCCTCTCCAGAACCAAATTGAATCAACGCTCCCAAAGCTAAAAAGATAAGGGCTAAGATAGCTGTACCAATATAGCCAACATTAAAATCAAATAAACCATCAGCAAAAGAAACTTTGACACTTTTTTGCTTTTCTACATTCCACATAGAGTTAATGGCTGAAATCTCAATTGGCGCAGGCATCCACCCCATCAACGATACAATAAACGGTAGCGCTGCTAATTGCCAAGGGCTAGGGGCACTAAAATCTGGGACATACTCACGATGCTGAAAGATAGCAATCAGTACAGCTGCTGTTGTCGCCAAAGTGAGAGCCGTCATAACCCACTTAGATAGCCCATCAATAAAGCGATAACCACCAATCAACAACATGGCCCAAGTGACTATAATAATCATTGTTGTCAACTGAGAAATAGATAAACCAAAACCACTCGGAAAAATATTATACAAGATAGCTGCTGCTAAAATACTAACTGCTGCTGTATTGATAAGTGCTGAAAAAATATTCATAAAGAAAAATAAAATAAGATACCATTTTCCTTTTTCAGCATAGCCTTCAATCAAACTCTTGCCTGTCGTCAACGTATATTGCGTCCCAAAGCGAAAGAAAGGGTATTTGACTAGATTGATAACCAATACCAAAATAGCCAATTGCCAGCCATAAATAGCCCCTGCTTGAGTCGATGAGACAATATGAGACCCTCCAACAGCTGCTGATGCTAGTAAAATACCTGGTCCCATAGCTGCTAGTCGTGTCTTCCAGCGAGATACTCTATCATGATGATTTTCCATAAGATTCTCCCTTTTAATTATTTTCAGATAATTCCGAAAGTAGTAAGATTGTATCAATTTTTCAAAAAGCTGTCAATGTTTTCTCAAAAAAAGCTGAGCTTACGCCCAGCTTCCTATTTTATGAAAATAATCCTGTAAAGAAATTAACAATATGCTGCCATAAGTTAGCTAAAAAGCCCTTACTTGACTCAATCGCACTGCTAGCATCAAACTGTAAATCAATACCGCTAAAGGTTGACTTAGCATTTGAGACAATACTATCTTTTAGGGATGTCAAGGTTTCTGTAAATTGACTATTTTTAATCACAGAACTCTTGGATAAATTAAGTGCAAAATTCACAATTAGGTTAATCTGTGTAGAGGTCATACTGTTTGTCAAACCGTAATTAGCCAGAGTATCGTCAACAATTTTTTGAATATCAGCTTCGGATAACTTATCTCCTCCTTCAGCGACAGCTGTTTTAATATCAGTCATAGCAACATTGAGCTTATCGGCATCATAACCTTCCTTGCCTTCATTTTCAGCATTGATATCTGATAGGGCACTGAGCTCTTCTTGTGCTAGTGATTTCGTCTCACTAGAGACACTAGCACCATTTTGCTCCAAGGAATAATAAATCCCCGCTAAAGCACTCTCTCCTGTCACCGCAATAGGCGAGGCTACCGTAATTTCAGCATGCTCAATGCCCAAAGTCACAGCTGCATTACGATACATATCTTCTGTGACCTTAGTGATATTTTCAGGTGTCACAATCGACACCGTCAAACCCTTTGAAGCACCTAACTTTTTAATCTTCACAGACGAATACAACTGTAAGCTACTATCGTCAGCAACATCCATAATCACTGCATAAGCACTTGTCGTCAATGTCTTGATACTAGTATCGGTCTTCTCCTCATAGCCTAAAAGCGATAAGGTCTCTGAGCGCTGACTATCTGATAGCGAATAGCCTAAAACATAATCTGGTTGCACGTAAGACTCATCGATAACATCTTGAACTTGATTCGTTGTAGCTGCATGAGCTCTTGGTATGGTCAAAAAGGTCAGCAAAAAGAGACTAACCATTGTCATTACTTTTTTAAAAAGCATATGATATCCTCGTTTATGATTATTTCCTAGTTTTTCAAAAAATCTGATATCCTATTATACCATCTTTTACCAAGAGTGTCGTTACAAAACAGTTTTCCTCTATTCGTGCAATTCTAAAGGCAGACCATCTGGATCAAAGAAAAAGGTCATTTTCTTACCTGTAAAGCTGTCACGGCGCACAGGCTCTACATAAATCCCTAAGTCTTCTAAGGCTTTTTTACACGCATCCACATCATCTACGTAAAACGCAAGGTGTCTAAGACCACAGGCTTCGGGATGACTAGGGCGTTTGGGGGGTTCTTGATAATCAGCAGCATCTTTTTTATTGCCAAACAGCTCCAACTCTACTGATCCACAACGTAAATCTAACTTGTAGTCATGTCGCTCTGGACGATGGTGCTCACGGATAATCTCAAAGCCTAATATATCCACATAAAAGGCACGTGATTTTTCATAATCAGAAACAATCAGTGCGACGTGATGTATGGCATTCCATTTCATCGTTTTCCTCTTTTCTAAAAGAAAATCTAGAACACTATTCTAGATAGTTTCTTATAAAGTCATTTGATTGTAAGTTTTATCAAAAGCATCTAAAATCGTTTGATCTGCTTTATCAAAGTCTGTTGTTGCTTCTAGCTCACCGTGGACAATTGTCCGCTCAGTCGCTTCAGCATCCGTACAAGTCACTAGAGTGACTTGACTCTTACCTGGTGTATCATCGATTACTTCGACATGCTCTGGTGTGACGACAGTGACACCCGTTATCACATAGGTATAAACCTTATCTTTATCAGTTAGATAAATCTTCATCCCTTCTTTAGCACGATCTAGCGGTGAGAACAACATATCAGTAGAGCCTGTCATCCCAAAGACATGATGACTAGCCAGCGCATAATTATTTTCGCCACCCATGACTTGATTTTCCTTCATGGTACCTGCTCCATAGGACAACTCCACATTGCCGACTCCTTTGAAAATCGGTAAATTCAAGCCAACATCTGGGATGGCAATCCCACCGATAACAGGCAAGTGCTGTGCCTCCATCTGAGCTTTCAAGATAGATTCGGCACTAATGGACTCGACAGAAGCAAAATCAAAAGTCGTCTGTGCCGTTTGATTTTCAGCAATCTCCTCTTTACTCACTTTAGTAATCTGATACTTATTAGTATTGAGCCCAATCAAATAATTACGGATGGGCTTATTGAAAACTAAAGCCAAGCCGACTACTACAAGAACTAGTAGTACAATACTACGTAAAATCTGACCTAATTTCCCTTTTTTTACTGTTTCTTTTGCCATATACTCTCTTATTCCTCATCTAAATCCTGATGATCATCTCCTTCAGCCTCAACTAAAGCAAAGGTCATAATCTTCGCACCATCTGTTAAACGCATGATTTTAACACCTTGAGTGCTCCGTCCTTTTTCTGAAATATCAGCAACTTTAGTTCTGATGATAATTCCCGTATCTGTAATCACCATAAGGTCCTCTTCACCAGAAACACTAACTAATGCTGATAGAGAGCCGTTTTTTTCAGTGATATGCGCTGTCTTAATCCCCATACCACCACGGTTTTTCTTAGGATACTCACTAGCTGATGTTTTCTTTCCAAAACCTTTTTCAGTCACAATCAAAATCTGCTGAGTGTCATCAACGACAGAGACACCTACTACTTTATCTCCTTCTCTGAGCTTGATACCTCGAACACCTGTTGCGATACGACTCATCGAGCGAATCTTGCTTTCATTGAAGCGAAGGGCATAACCATAAGACGTCCCAAGGATAATATCATCATCTCCTTTGGTGACATTAACACTCATTAACTGATCTCCTTCTTTTAATTTCAAAGCTCGCAATCCATTTTGACGAATAGCTTTAAAATCACTTATCGGAGTCCGCTTAACAGTCCCTAAAATAGTGGTGAAAAAGAAATAATCACAGTTGTTAGCCTTCTCGTCTAAGCTAACCATCGTTTGTATAGTCTCTCCTTCTTCAAGGCGCAACAGATTGACAATAGGGAGGCCCTTTGCACTACGACCGTACTCTGGAATTTCATAAGCTTTTAAGCGATAAACACGACCTAAGTTGGTGAAAAAGAGCAGTGGGTTGTGAGTATTTGTCGATACCAAATCCTTGACAAAATCATCATCGTTGACGCCTGTTCCTTGGACACCACGCCCTCCACGCTTTTGAGCTTTAAATTCGTCCTGAGCTAGACGTTTGATATAGCCTTTATTTGATAAGGTGATAAGGACGTCCTCTTCCTCAATCAAATCCTCATCTTCAAGGCTAATGACCTCGCCAACCATAAGCTCCGTACGACGCTTATCGGCATACTTGCGCTTTATATCATCCATCTCATCTTTGATGATAGCTATGACACGCTCTGGCTTAGCTAAGATATCTGCCAAATCCGCAATTAAAACGAGTAAATCATCGTATTCAGCTTGAATCTTACTACGCTCTAAACCTGTCAGACGACGCAAACGCATATCTAAAATCGCTTGGCTTTGACGCTCTGATAGTGAAAAGCGACTCATCAACTCAGTCTGTGCTATCGCATCTGTTTCACTATTTCTAATAATAGCGATAACCTCGTCCAAGTGATCAAGCGCAATCAGTAAGCCTTCTAAAATATGCGCCCTTGCTTGCGCTCTTGCCTTGTCAAACTGTGTCCTACGGACAATAACATCCTTTTGGTGAGCAATGTAGTTATCAATAATCTGACGTAATGTTAAAATCTTAGGAATACCCTGCTCAATCGCCAACATATTAAAACTAAAGTTGGTTTGTAAGCTAGTTAGCTTAAATAGATTATTCAAGATAACATTGGCTGAGGCATCTCGTTTGACCTCAATGACAAAACGAACGCCCTCACGATTGGACTCATCACGAACCGCTGTGATCCCTTCGATCCGTTTTTCTTGTGCTAGGCGAACGATATGCTCATGTACCTTAACTTTATTGACCCCATAAGGGAATTCTGTCACGACGATACGCTCACGCCCAGTCTTGGTCGTTTCAATTTCTGTTTTTGAGCGTAAAACAATGGAACCCTTCCCTGTATCATATGCCTTAAAGATGCCAGAGCGACCCATCACCAAGGCTCCTGTCGGAAAATCAGGTCCAGGTAAGACTGTCATCAAATCTCTTGTGGTTGCTTGGGGATTGTCCATGACTAATTTTATCGCATCAATCGCCTCACCAAGATTGTGGGGAGGAATATTGGTTGCCATACCAACTGCAATACCTGTTGCACCATTAACCAATAAATTGGGAAAACGAGCAGGTAAAACAACAGGTTCACGCTCGCTACCGTCATAGTTATCTTGAAAATCTACGGTATCTTTATTGATATCACGTAGCATCTCAAGCGCAATCTTACTCATACGCGCTTCGGTATAACGCTGTGCTGCAGGGCTATCGCCATCCATAGACCCGAAGTTTCCGTGACCATCAACCAACATATGACGATAAGACCACCACTGCGCCATGCGCACCATAGCCTCATAAATAGACGAATCACCATGTGGATGGTATTTACCCATGACATCCCCTGTGATACGAGCAGACTTTTTATGGGGTTTGTCAGGCGTCACTCCTAGTTCATTCATCCCATAAAGGATACGACGATGAACAGGCTTTAGACCATCTCTGACATCTGGCAATGCACGTGCCACAATGACACTCATCGCATAGTCAATAAAACTAGTCTTCATCTCGCTAGTCAAATTAACATTTACTAAATTTTTATCTTTCATGGAAAGGTTCCTTCATTTTATTTCAGTACCTATTATTATACCACAATTTCACTGATTTTTCCCTATATTTACCATATTCCTCGCTTAAAAGAGACTCTAATCTTGTAAAATAACGGTAGTGTTTTCAGAAATGTTATTTTCTTTTTTCTTATTTTTCAACAGTTTTTCTCTTTTTCTTCGTGACAGAATGAGACTAAAGTGATAGAATAGGTGTGTATGGGAATTTTCCCTGAATAAATTTAAGGAGATGTTTAGATAATGACTGCAACTAAACAACACAAAAAAGTTATTCTTATCGGTGATGGTGCTGTAGGTTCATCTTACGCTTTTGCACTTGTCAACCAAGGAATCGCTCAAGAACTAGGTATTATTGAAATTCCAGCTTTGTTTGATAAAGCTGTTGGTGATGCTGAAGACTTGTCACATGCCCTTGCCTTTACTTCACCTAAAAAAATCTACGCAGCTAAATACGAAGATTGTGCTGATGCTGACCTTGTTGTCATCACCGCTGGTGCACCTCAAAAACCAGGTGAAACTCGTCTTGACCTTGTTGGTAAAAACCTTGCTATCAACAAATCAATCGTTACTGAAGTTGTCAAATCAGGATTCAACGGTATCTTCCTTGTCGCTGCTAACCCAGTAGATATCTTGACTTACTCAACTTGGAAATTCTCAGGATTCCCTAAAGAACGCGTTATCGGTTCTGGTACATCACTTGATACAGCTCGCTTCCGTAAAGTTCTTGCTGACAAACTTGGTGTTGATGCACGTTCAGTTCACGCCTACATCATGGGTGAACACGGTGACTCTGAATTTGCTGTATGGTCACATGCCAACGTTGCTGGTGTCAACCTTGAAAGCTATCTTCAAGACGTTCAAAACTTTAACGCTGAAGAAATCCTTGACCTCTTTGTGAGCGTTCGTGACGCAGCTTACTCTATCATCGACAAAAAAGGTGCTACATTCTACGGTATCGCAGTAGCTCTTGCTCGTATCACAAAAGCTATCCTTGATGATGAAAATGCTGTTCTTCCAATCTCAGTATTCCAAGCTGGTCAATACGAAGGCGTTACTGACTGCTACATCGGTCAACCTGCAATCGTAGGTGCGCATGGTGTTGTTCGTCCAATCAACATCCCACTTAACGATAAAGAATTGCAACAAATGCAAGCTTCTGCAAACGAATTGAAAGCTATCATTGATGAAGCTTTTGAAAACCCAGAATTCCAAGCAGCTTCTAAAAACTAATCTAAAAAACCATAGTGATTACTATGGTTTTTACTTCTTCTTCAGTAATAAACATAAAAGTACAGGTTTTTGACCTGTACTTTTAAACTATTATTCGTCTGCTGAAAGAGCAGCCATAGTGATATAGTTATATGGTTGATTGAAATGAGGCAAGAAGAATAAATCTGTTAAAGCCAGTTTTTCAATAGTCACTTTTTCTTGAATCGCTAGTGAGAAGAGATGGATACCCATAGCAATATCGTCATAAGAGACCATTTGACAACCAAGAATGACACGGCTATCTTTATCATAGACAATCTTGATTGAGACTTCATAATTATCATGTTTCATAAAGGCAGGTTTTTGCAAGTCTGTAAAGCTTGTTTCAACGGCATTGTAACCTGCTTCTTTAGCTTTTTCTAAAGTCAAACCTGTCGATACCATATTAAGCCCATAAATAGAGATACCGTTTGAACCTTGTACACCAACACCTTCTAGCTCTGTACCGCAAGCATTGTGTGCCGCTACAATACCTGTTCTTACCGCATTAGATGCTAAGGCAATGTAGTTAATATCATCTCTTGAATTATCATAAATTGTAGCACAATCACCAATAGCATAAACATCTTTGATGCTTGTTTCTTGTTTTTTATTAACTACCCAAGCACCATTGGCAAACGTTTCCAAACGCCCTTTGCCTAGTGCTGTATTTGGACGGAAACCAACTGCCATGATAACCATATCAACATCAAAGGTTTCTTTATCAGTCACCAAGCGCTCAACTTTGCCATCACCTTCAACAGCTTGTACAGCTTGACCGTAAGCTAGTTTGATCCCGTGGTCTTCAAGATTTTTACTCATCAAATCTGTGAAATCACGGTCATAATAACCCCCCATACATGTGTCAGCAATATCAACAAGAATAACTTCCTTACCTTTACGCTCAAAAGCTTCTGCCAACTCAACACCAATATAGCCTGCACCAACGACAGCAACTCTGTTGATACCTGGTTTTTCTAACTTTTCAATAACTTCTGCTGAGTTTTGATATAATTTAACAAATTGTAAATTCTCAAGGGTAGCTTCAAAATCACGTGACCCTTCTTTAATTTCCACGCCTTTGATTGGTGGGATGATTGGTTGAGAACCTGTTGCCAAAATCAATTTTTCATATGATTCTACATGCTCTTTCCCATCAACAAGTGCTGTTACTTTTTTATTATCAAAGTCAATATCAAGCACTGGTGACTCCATATAAACAGTTGCTCCCATGCTTTCCAATTGCTCTTTGTCAGAATAAAACAAACCTTCTGGACCATCAATTTGCTCACCAATCCAGAGTGCCATTCCACATCCTAAGAAAGAAATATTTGAGTTTTGGTCGAAAGTCACCACCTCATTTTCAGCACCATAGTTGCTAAGCATTGTTTTGATAGCCGCGGTACCTGCGTGGTTTGTCCCCACAACAACAATTTTACTCATAAAAAATTCTCCTCTTTTCTAAATACTACTTTTTCATTATATCATATTATTAAACCGCTTTCAATGATTTTGTTTAATTTATCACGAAGTTTCATATCTCATAGCACTACTATCCTTTCTACATTAAAAAACACCCAAATCATTGGGTGTTTTAGTCTTATTTTGACTTGATATAATTGATACCATCTGCTTTTGGAGCTACAGATTTTCCAAGAAAAACAGCCAAGACGACAATCGTCAAGATATATGGTGTAATCTGCAGATATACAGCTGGTATATTTTTCAGAAAGGCTAAGTTACCACCGATAACTGCTAAACTTTGAGATAGACCAAAGAAAAGACTAGCTAACATCGCACCAACTGGATTCCATTTCCCAAAAATCATAGCCGCAAGAGCGATGAACCCTGGTCCTGAAATCGTTGTAACCGCAAAGTTTCCTGAAATAGATTGCGAGTAAATCGCACCACCTATACCACCTAAAAAGCCCGAGATAATAACACCCATATAACGCATCATATAAACATTGATACCAAGCGTATCTGCCGCTTGAGGGTGCTCCCCAACAGAACGTAGGCGAAGTCCAAAACGTGTCTTATAAAGGATAAACCATGCTAAGAAGGTAAACAAAATAGCCACATAACCAATAGCACTTGTCCCTGAGAAGAAAATATCTCCCAAAATAGGAATATGCGCTAATACAGGGACATCAAATTTACCAAATGACTCAACAATAGTATCAGTTTGTCCTTTATTATAGATAACACGGCAAAGAAATACGGCAAGAGCTGGTGCTAGTAAGTTTAGAACCGTTCCACTAACGATATGATCTGCCCGAAGATTAACCGTAGCAAGTGCATGAATCAGTGAGAATAAAATACCTACTAATCCACCGACTAAAACACCTAGCCAAGGCGTTGCTTTTCCGAAAGTCTCTGCAAACTCTAGATTGAACACAATCCCAGAAAAGGCTCCCATGACCATGATACCTTCTAAGCCGACATTGACAACACCGCTGCGTTCAGAATAAACGCCACCGATACTGGTAAAAATCAGGGGTGTTGCATAAATCAAGGTTGTTGATACTAAAAGTGATAATGTAGCAATAGACACCTTAGTTACCACCTTTCATTTGTTTTTTAGGTTTGATATAGCGCTCAATGAGATAGTGTGCTCCAACAAAGAAGATAATCAAAGCAGTCACAATACTAATCAACTCTTTAGGAATACCTGCAATGGTCATTCCTGAAGAACCGACACTGAGGAATGAGAAAAGAAATGCTGAGAAAAAGATACCAATAGGGTTATTTTGAGCCAATAAAGCTACTGCCATTCCATCAAAACCGATAGAAACCGAACTTGGCTGAACAAAGACATTTTCAAAAGTCCCTAGACCATAAACAACTCCTCCAAGACCTGCAAAAGCTCCTGAGATAATCATTGATAAAATAATAGTCCTTTTAGCTGACATCCCAGCATATTCACTGGCATGAGGATTCAAACCAACGGCACGAATCTCAAAACCTAAAGTCGTTTTATTCAATAAAAACCAAATAAGAATAATCCCAATAATGGCAATAAATATACCAATATTCATACGGGAATGATTGGTCAGACTATCCAACCAAGCTGTTTGATAGCTGACATTTTCAGAGACTTTGATACTAGAATCTGCATTACGCATGATATCTTTAGCAAAGAAACTACGGATAATGGCGTTTCCTGAATAAAGGACAATGTAGTTCATCATGATGGTCACAATAACCTCACTTGTCCCAAGATAGGCTCTTAAAATACCTGGAATAGCGCCAATAATCCCCCCAGCAATCATAGCAATAACTACTGTTAATAGAATACTCAACGGACGACTCATATCTGGATTTGATAAACCAAACCAGCCTGCAGCAATCCAACCTGCATAAGCTTGCCCAGGCAAGCCCACATTAAAGAAGCCTGCTCGACTAGCTACAGCAAAACCAAGTGCCACCAAAACAAGTGGTCCCATAGCTGTAAAAATTTCACCGATATCTTTAGCACTACCAAAAGCTTTATTAAACAACTCTTCGTAGCCCCATATAGGGTCATAGCCAAAGATAAACATGATAATGGCACCCAAGACAATACCTAGCAAGACTGAAATCAGAGGTACCGCAATTTGTTGACCTTTCTTAGACATTACTCTCCTCCTTTTTCAATGCTTCCGCCAGCCATTAACATACCTAATTCTTCTTTATTGGTTGTAGCTGGTGAGACAATACCTTGGATACTACCATCATGGATAACCGCAATCCGATCAGATAGATTGAGAATTTCATCTAATTCAAAGCTAACTACTAAAACAGCCTTACCGCGATCACGTTCTTCAATTAAACGCTTATGGATATACTCGATCGCCCCAACATCCAATCCACGAGTCGGTTGACTAACAATCAATAAGTCTGGATCTCGATCGATTTCACGTGCAATAATAACTTTTTGCTGATTTCCTCCTGAAAAGCCCTTTGCTGGCACCAATTCATTAGCACCACGTACGTCAAATTCAGTCATCAATTCTCTAGCATGCTCATTGATATAAGGCATATTGAGCATACCGTTACTACTCATAGGAGATTTATAGTAGGTCTGAAGTGCCATATTTTCTGCTAGAGTCATCTCTAACACTAAGCCATCGCGATGACGATCTTCTGGAACGTGCCCAACACTCAACTCTGTAATCTTACGAGCGGACATCTTAGTAACATCTTGACCTTTAATCGTAATACTACCAGATTTCACTTTTCTAAGACCTGTAATGGCTTGAATTAACTCTGTCTGCCCATTACCATCTATCCCTGCAATCCCAACAATCTCACCTGCACGTACTTCAAGATTACATTGTTTAACAGCTGGTACACCACGATTTTCATTGACGACAAGATCTTTTATGGACAACACCACATCTTTGGGTTTAGAAGCTTCTTTTTCCGTTGTAAAAGAAACCGAATGCCCTACCATCATCTTAGCCAAATCAGAAGATGTGGCACCTGCCACTTCCACCGTCTCAATGCTCTTACCACGACGAATAACGGTCACGCGATCTGCTACTGCACGAATCTCATCAAGCTTATGCGTAATCAATATGATAGACTTGCCTTCTTGAACAAGATTTTTCATGATCGTCATCAATTCTGAAATTTCTGATGGCGTCAACACAGCTGTTGGTTCATCGAAAATCAAAATATCTGCACCACGATAAAGTGTCTTTAAAATCTCAACACGCTGTTGCATCCCCACAGAAATATCTGCAATCTTAGCTTGTGGGTCAACGGCTAGACCGTATTTATGAGATAACTCTTCTATTTCGTTACTAGCTTGTTTTAAATCTAGAATGCCATTTTTTACAGTTTCTGTTCCTAAAATAATATTTTCGACAACTGTAAAAGCCTCCACCAACATAAAATGCTGATGCACCATCCCAATACCAAGCTGTGAGGATTTTGAAGGTGAATCAATCGTAACACTCTCACCATTGACCACAATCTCACCACTTGTAGGCACCAACAAACCTGCCAACATATTCATCAAGGTCGATTTCCCAGCCCCATTTTCACCTAAGAGGGCATGAATTTCGCCTTTTTGAACAGACAAATTAATATGGTCATTTGCGACGAAGTCACCAAATTTTTTGGTGATTTCTTTCATTTCAATGACATTTTTTGCCATGTCTCTCCCTTTCAAAATAACATTATAATTCAGTAAAACACACCTTACAGATGTGCTTTACTGAGATATAATCTATCTCAGCCTTAGCGAAAAAGCGATCTCTTAGATCGCTTTTCTCTAAGATACATTATTTTTCAGGGACAGTAATGTCACCATCAATAATTTTTTGTTTTGCTTCCTCAACAGCTTTATTAGTCTCTTCAGATGTGTTTGTCAAAGCAATCTCAACACCACCTGCCTTAAGACCATAACGTGTTGTTTTGTCGCCAGGGAATTTACCGTCAAGAGTGTCATTTGAAATCAATTGAAGGGCCTTACCAACTTCTTTGATTGTAGAAGCTAATACGAAATTAGATTCTTGACCATCTTTTGATTTGTAGTTACCATCGTCTTTTTGGTCACGGTCAACACCGATAACCCAAACTTTATCATCAGCATTACGGCTTTCATTGATTGATTTAGCCTCACTGAAGACACCTGTTCCTGAACCACCTGCAGCTTGATAGATAACATCTGCACCTGAAGCATACTGAGCAGCTGCAATAGTCTTACCTTTAGCGGCATCACCAAAAGAGCCGACATAGTTTACCTTCACTTCAATAGTGTCATCTACAGATTTAACACCTGCTTTAAATCCTTCTTCAAAGCGAGAGATAACTGTTCCTTCTTGTCCACCAACAAATCCAACTGTTTTGGTCTTAGTTGTTTTAGCAGCTGCAATACCTGCAAGGTAAGCTGCTTCATTATCTGCAAATAAGACACTAGCAACGTTTTCTTTACCTGTGATTTCATCATCAATCAAAACGAAGTTTGTATCTGTATTTGCTTCTGCTGCTTCTTCAATCGCATCATGAAGCGCAAACCCGATACCAAAAATCAATTGATAGCCACCAGAGATAGCAGTGTCAAGGTTATTGGTATACTCAGACTCATTTGTTGATTGGAAATAATCATAACCATTCCCTTTTGTAAGGTCATGCTCTTTCCCCCAAGCTTGCAAACCTTCCCATGCAGATTGGTTAAATGACTTGTCATCAACACCACCTACGTCTGTAACCATAGCTACTTTCAAATCTGCAGAAGAACTGCTAGATTTTGAACTACGATTACCACACGCTGCCAAGCTAAGAGCTGCTACCGCTGCCAAGCCCAAACCGATAACTTTCTTGTTCATTAGAATGAACCCTCCTAAAAAAACTTTAAATACCTAAGCCCTTAGGGCTTAAACGCTAAACACAGATTATGTCAAATCTGCAAACGAATACGGAAGTAATTCCCCGACCGTCATCTCGACCGTCGTCTTGCCATCTTGGGCCACCAAAGTCACTCTAGCAGATGAGTCAAAAAATTCTGCCATCACCTGACGACACGCACCACACGGTGAGATAGGCTCTTTTGACTGTCCATAAATAACAAGTTCTTCAAAATCTCTGTGTCCTTCAGACACTGCCTTGAAAATGGCTGTACGCTCTGCACAGTTGGTCAAACCAAAGCTCACGTTTTCAACATTACAACCACTAAAAATACGACCCTCTTTAGTTCTAAGACTCGCTCCAACAGCAAAGTGTGAATACGGAATATAAGCTCTCTGACTCGCTAAAATAGCCGCTTCAATCAAGGCTTCTTTATCAATAGCCGTCATTTGCTGACTCTCCTGTCACGATAGCGACACCTGCTGAGGTTCCAATACGTGTGGCACCAGCCTCGATAAAAGCTTTAGCGTCAGCTAAATTTCTAGCACCACCTGCTGCCTTTACACCAACCTCTTTGCCAACCGTTTGACGCATAAGAGTCACATCTTCTACGGTTGCCCCTTTATGAGAAAAACCAGTGGATGTTTTCACAAAATCAGCACCTGCAGCTACTGCCAATTGACATGCCTTAATCTTTTCATCATCTGTCAACAAGCAAGTCTCAATAATAACCTTAACTAATTTATCCTGACTAGCCTCGACAACTGCACGAATATCATCTTCTACGGCTTGATAATCTTTAGATTTTAGGCTACCAATAGCGATAACCATATCAATCTCATCAGCGCCATTAGCGACAGCATCTCTCGTCTCAAAAGCTTTAGTAGCACTTGTCGTTGCTCCAAGTGGAAAACCAACGACTGTACACACCTTAACATCACTATTTTTGAGGACATCACTAGCATATGAAACCCAAGTAGGATTAACACAAACACTGGCAAAATGATACGTTTTCGCTTCTTCTAAAAGCTTATCAATCTGCTCTTTAGTGCTGTCTGCCTTTAATAGTGTGTGGTCAATGAAGGTATTGATTGAATTCATAGGTCCCTCTCTTAATGGTTTTACCCTCATCACGATATAATGGCTAGCATTTCTCGTGGTGTTTTTCTTACTCTCTCTATTTTAACATTTTTTTTGAATTCTGTAACCACTTTTTCCTCAAGGATTTCATCTGTGTAAATTTTCGCGACAATTTCGCCTTTTTTGACCTGATCTCCTACTTTTTTATCAAAAACGATACCTGTTTCATAATTGAGAGCATCTGTTTTGACGGCACGTCCAGCTCCTAGCTTCATAGCCAACAAGCCAAAAGTAAGAGCAGGTAACTCGCTAATGTAGCCTGACTGATCAGCTGTGATATCAATAACATACCTAGCTTTTGAGGGGCGCTCAAGATCTGCTAAATCACCGCCTTGAGCCAGCACCATCTCATGCCATTTCGCTAAAGCAGCTCCGCCAACTAAATGTTCACGAATTTTCTCTTTAGAGACTTTAACATCTGCTAAGTCCAACATCAACTCTGCTAGCTCACAGATAAAATCGGTCAAATCAGCTCGACCTTCTCCTTTCATGACATCAAGTGCTTCAAGAATTTCTAAGCGGTTTCCAATCGCACGGCCTAATGGTTGACTCATATCCGTTAGGACCGCTATGGTTTTTCGTCCCACTTGCTTACCTAAATCAACCATTACTTGCGCTAGCTCTTTAGCATCCTCTAGCGTCTTCATAAAAGCACCATCTCCGACAGTTACATCTAGTAAAATAGCATCTGCACCTGCTGCAATTTTCTTACTCATAATAGAGCTTGCAATCAATGGAATACTATCTACTGTCGCTGTCACATCACGCAAAGCATATAATAGCTTATCTGCACGAACAAGACTATCAGATTGCCCAATAATCGCCAAGTCTATATCGCTAACCTGCTTTATAAAATCAGCTTCTGAGCGCTCGATTTGAAAGCCTTTGATAGACTCTAATTTATCAAGCGTCCCACCTGTGTGCCCCAAGCCACGACCACTCATCTTAGCAACTGGAACACCAAAACTAGCTACTAAAGGCGCCAAAATCAAACTAACCTTATCACCGACACCACCTGTTGAGTGCTTATCGACCTTGACACCATTGATAGTCGATAAATCAAATTCATCACCTGACTTGACCATACTCATGGTTAAATCAGCTATCTCACGACTGGTCATTCCTTTAAAATAAACCGCCATAGCAAAAGCTGACATCTGATAATCAGGCACTTGATTAGTGATATAACCTTCAATCAACCACTTGATTTCGTCTGTGGTTAATTCATAGCCATCACGTTTTTTTTGAATGATATCTACCGTACGCATTATTTGACACTCCTCAAAATATAATATCCTTTGTCTTTTGTAAGCACTTGGCAATTGCCAAATACCAGCTCCATCTTAGCTTTAGCGCTAGGAGCTCCTTGCTTTTTCTGAATCACAATCGTCAAATCACCTCCAGAAACGAGGTAATCTTTTGCCTCTTCAATAATCGCATGGACCACTTTTTTGCCCGCTCGAATAGGCGGATTACTGATGATATGCTCAAAATGCCCTGTCACCTTGTCATACAAATCAGATTGAAAAACTTGCACTTTCACTTGATTGTTCAACGCATTTTTCTGAGCCAAATCCACAGCACGATGATTGATATCAACCATCGTCACATCAAGCTCTTCTACTTTTGCTAAAGCAATCCCTAGAGGACCATAACCACATCCTACATCTAAAAGACGCTCTCCTTTTTGAAAAGCTAGCGCCTTTAATAAAACTTGGCTACCATAGTCAACCATTTTCTTTGAAAAAACGCCCGCATCCGTCATCAAATGAAATGTATGACCTAATAGATTGACCGAAATCTCATGAATATCATGCTTACTGTCAGGATGCTCCTCGTAGTACATATTTGCCATAATGTCTCCTTATTGATTGTTACTCTTTACGTCGATTGTATCATATATTGAAATGGTTTTCAATTTTTGCTTTCCATGCTATAATAAAGGCAATAGGAGAACGACTATGACTAATCCATTTATCAATTTTGAGCGCTTATCTCGCTTAGAATGGCAAAACCTCCATCAACAAAGTGAGCCACCTCTGACAACTGCTGAGCTCGAAACCATTAAGAGTCTCAACGATCGTATTGATCATCAAGATGTTAGTGATGTCTATTTACCACTCATCAGCCTGATTGACATTTATAAGCGTGCTAAAGATAACCTTGCTTTTTCAAAAAGCATCTTTTTAAAGAAAGAGCAAAGCCCTACTCCATTTATTATTGGTATTTCAGGTTCTGTTGCGGTAGGTAAATCGACCACTAGCCGTCTCTTACAATTACTGCTAGCTAGAACCTTTTCTCATAGCCATGTTGAGCTAGTGACAACCGATGGTTTTCTCTACCCAAATGCTTATTTAAAAGAACACCAGCTTTTAAATCGCAAAGGTTTTCCCGAGTCCTACGATATGGAGCGCTTACTTAGCTTTTTGGAAGCCGTTAAAAATGGCCAAGAAAGCCGTATTCCTCGCTATTCTCACAAGATTTATGACATTATTCCAAACGATTTTCAGACTATTTCTTCTCCTGATTTTCTCATTGTAGAGGGCATCAATGTCTTTCAAAATCAGCAAAACAATCACCTCTACATCAGCGACTATTTTGATTTTTCCATTTATATAGATGCCGACAGCAAACTTATTGAAAGTTGGTATTTAGAGCGTTTTGAAAGTCTTCTTGAACTGGCTAAAAAAGACCCTAGCAATTATTATTATCGCTTTACAACACAACCCAAACCAGAAGTCTTAGCTTTTGCTCGCAACGTCTGGCAGACCATCAATCTGGTCAATTTGGAAAATTATATCGCACCAACTAAAAATCGTGCCGATATTATTTTACACAAGGCAAGCAATCATAAAATTGACGAAATTTACCTTAAAAAATGATAAAGACTTGCCAAATAATGATTATTTCGATATAATAACATAGTTATATCAATATGGAGGTAAAGACATTGGCAAACATCAAATCAGCTATCAAACGTGCAGAACTCAATGTGAAACAAAACGCTAAGAACTCAGCGCAAAAATCAGCTATGCGTTCTGCAATCAAAGCATTTGAAGCAAACCCAACTGAAGAGCTTTTCCGTGCTGCTTCTTCTAGCATCGACAAAGCCCAAACTAAAGGGTTGATTCACAAAAATAAAGCAAGTCGTGATAAAGCTCGTCTTGCTGCAAAATTGGCTTAATGCCGCAAAGCTGGTTACCCAGCTTTTTTTGTATTTAAAAAGTGTTAGCTTTTGCTAACACTTTTTATTTTCCTAGAGGTAATTTTACTTCAAAGATTGCACCATGTGGTTGATTATCTTTTACCGTTATACTACCTCTTAGCGTTTTTATGATTTGCTGCGCTAACGATAAGCCCAGTCCAAAACCACCTTGTTGGCGAGTTCTCGCTTTATCAACACGGTAAAAACGCTCAAAAATACGCTTTTTATCCGCATCACTAATACCACAACCATTATCTGCTACACGGATAATCAGATGCCTGTCTGTCGTTTTCACCATCATAGTGATAACACCATCCTCAAGGGAATATTTCATAGCATTATCAAAAAGAATGGTCATGACCTGCTTCAAGAGCACATGGTCACTCTTAAATGGACGGTTGACTCGGTTTTCTGAATGGAAAACCTTCCCATTTTCCTTTGCTATCAGGCTATAATTATCAAAAATTGACTCTATCTCCTCTTCTGTGATGATACTGTACTCTGGTTTTATCCCATCATCACGTCTAGCTAGATTCAGAAGATTGGTTGTTAGTAGTCGCATATTGCGCACTTCATCCAAACTAGAGGTCAAATTTTCAAAATTATCTAAAATCGTTTCATTTGGCTTTCGTAAGAGTGCCTCTAGGCGATTTTGAAGGACAGACAAAGGAGTCCTCAGCTCATGACTTGCGTTTTCCACAAAGCTTTTTTGTTTTTCATAACTCTCTACAATCGGCTTTTGCGTCCACATAGCTAGATATATACTCGCTCCAATGGACAAAAGCCAAAAGATAATCATCAAGGTAATAATAATTCTCTCATAGCGATCACTTGCTGCTACGAGTTGCTCTACATTGACAGCTATGGTCATATAACGAACATCAGGATAGTTGCTCGCGTTAACTTTTACCGTAATATAATGATAATGCTCGCTTCTATCTCCCAAAAGGCTAGGTACATTAGCTGAGATGATCGTTCCTAGACGCTTAACATCTACATTGATATTTTGAAGCTTGGTAAAAATAGCCCCTTCTGTAAGCGCATTTCCGTCTTCATCAAACAAAATAATCTCTGTATTGGGTGCAAAATTAGCAAAAGATACCTTAGGCTCATAGACAGTATCATCCGTCAAAAGATTACTAGCTCTCGTCGCTTTTGACATAACCCATCCGACATATTGATCGGCATCTTTAGCAGTCGTCAATAAACTACTATCTGTGGAAGAGTAGAGACCTGTGCGCATAATCTGCAAAATCAAGGTCGTCATAATGATGAAAATCCCTGAAAAAACAGCAAAAAAGTGGAAAAAATGATTAAACTGACTGCCTGCTAGAAGTTTTTTAACCTTCTTGTTCTTCATCATTTTTGAGAATATACCCCACACTGCGTAATGTCTGTAGATTATCGACAAACTGCGTTCCCTTTAATTTTTTTCGCACCTTAGACACATACACTTCAACCACTGAGATAGTCGTGTCACTATCAAATCCCCAAATGCGATCAAAAATCTGTGATTTAGGCAAAATAACATTTTGATTTTGCAAAAAATAAACCAATAAATCAAATTCTTTTCCAAGTAGCTCCACAGTTTTGCCGTCAACATAAGTCGTATTAGTGGAGGTATCAACAGTTACATTACCATAGACCAGATTATTATGACTTAGTTTACCAGCACGCTTGAGAAGCGCTTGGATGCGCATCTTCAATTCTTCGAGATAGAAGGGTTTTGTCAGATAATCATCAGCTCCCAGCTCAAAACCATGCCCCTTATCATCAAGCCCTTCTTTAGCCGTCATGATAAGAACAGGGGTTGTATTGCCTTTATCACGTAACTCTTTAAGGACCTGAAATCCATTTTTTTCTGGTAACATCAAGTCAAGCAAAATCAAATCATAAATGCCACTTTCAGCTTCATAAAGCCCTTCTTCGCCATCAAACACCTGCATGACATCCGCAAAATCGTCCAAAAAATCAAATATGGAGTTGGACAAGCTGAGGTCATCTTCAATCAATAAAATTTTAATCATAGACCGTCTCCTCTATCGTATTAGACTCTCCTATAAGCCATATATCCTTTTTAGGATATCATAAAAAGCTTAATCACATCTAAACCAAAACCCCCTTGATAAACAAGGAGGTAAACCATTATGCTAATTCAGAGATAGCAGCAAGTACCTTGTCTTTAGCTTGATCTAATAAATTAAGGCGTGCTGTAATTTCGTTGATTCCCATTGTGATATTACGACTAATGGCCAAATCATTCAATTGAGGCTCAAAGAATGCTTTATAAGAGGCTAGACTTTCTGGTGTTTTAAAGACATTGGCTGGATAGATAACAAATTTATCAAAACTCATATCCCCACCAAGGCTATCTTTAATCCATTCCCAATTCTCCTTAGCCCACTCCCACACAGGTTGTTGGGTAAAACTATTAGCTAAGAAATTGCGATACCAACTAACCGCTAAATCTTGCGGTTTAACAACATCTTTGTCCTTCCATTTACCAAGGATATACTCAAGCGTCTCCAAATCTTTTGTTTTAGAAAGAGCTTGGCTTAGCTGTCTTTGGAAATAACTATCCTGTGTCTTTTCGTAAGTTTCAAGATAACGCTCTACTAACTCTCTTGATTCATAACTTTGCATATGATTGGTCAATACAAGCTGACGAATAGAAGCAGGAATCTTAGCTAAATCTTGGTCATATTCCGCAAAAATACGATTAGCTTCTTGACTAGCATCACTATTTTCAGCATAAATCATATTAGAAAGGGTGATTTGACGAACCATTTCGTCCTCATCACTCTCACCTTCCACCTTTACAAAGCCCAAGCGCTTGTAATTTTGCTCACTAATAGTCTCAACCATTCGTTTAAAGATGGATTCTTCTTGTGACCCTTCATCTACAAACAGTTTTAAACCATCAAGAATCGCCTTAATAGCAGCATTAACCAAATAAGAGGTTTCATTGCGCAAACCTGATACCAACGGCACCAGAGTCGCATAATCAATATATCCTCCTTCAGCTAATAGCCTACGGTCTTGAAGTATCTGCAACTTGGACGTACTGTCTAAATCAGAGAAGCTTACCAAAACATTATCCAACACAATACCTTTATAGTTGATAATATAGTGTGCTGTATTTTCAGTGTTTAAACGCAGCGCACCTTGAGCTTGGTTATCGCGACATAATTGACTATAATTAGGGATTTTTAGCGTTTTCTCAGTTAAGATATCTGGTAAACCTTGCCAATTACTGTTCAGCGGAATTTGCCATAGACGATTGTGCTCTTCATGCTCTCCAATGAAAAATTGCTCCTGTGTCACAATCAATGTATCATCTTCCACAGACAATGAAACCACGGGATAGCCTGACTGCTCTAGCCAAGAATCCATAAAGGCAGCAACATCCTTACCAGATGCTTGAGATAAAGCATCCCATAAGTTACGTCCAATTGTATTAGCATACTGATATTGTTCAAAGTAAGCTTTCAAACCTGCTCTAAAGGCACTATCACCAAGCCAACGACGTAACATATGCATCAAACGACTACCCTTAGCATAAACAATAGCAGGGTCAAATAAAGTATTGATTTCATCAGGGTGATTGACCTCTACATGGACAGACTGAACACCGTCAGTCGCATCACGTTGCAAAGCAAGAGGGACACCTGCCGTCTGGAAATCTTCAAAAATGTGCCAGCTAGGCTCAATCGCATCAATCGCTACATATTCCATCATGTTGGCAAATGACTCGTTTAGCCATAAGTCATCCCACCACTTCATTGTCACCAAGTTACCAAACCATTGGTGAGCTACTTCATGAGCAATCACTAAAGCGACTTGTTGGCGACTTTGAGCCGATGAGTTGTCATCTACTAAGAGGTAGATTTCACGATAAGTCACCAATCCCCAGTTTTCCATTGCACCTGATGAAAAATCAGGAAGAGCTAGATGGAGTGACTGAGGAATCGGATAGTGAACCCCAAAATAATCCTCGTAAAATTCAATCGTGCGTTTCGCAATATCAAGAGCAAACGCTAACTCAGATGTTTTATGCGCACGTGTCGCATAGCTTCCTACCAAGGTTCCATTTTTAGTCTCAGTTGTTATGCCATGGAGTGCTCCAAAAGCAAAAGCTAACAAATAAGACGACATCTTAGGACTAGTCTCAAATGTCCATATACCTGTCTCTTTTCGACGCTCACTATTGATTTCAGGCATATTTGAGATAGCTATATCGCCTTCTTCTTGATCAAATTTTAAACTTAAATCAAAGGTTGCCTTAGCTTCTGGCTCATCCACACAAGGAAACGCTTCTCTTGCAAAATGACTTTCAAACTGTGTTGAGACAACCTCTTTTTTAATACCATCCAAGGTGAAATACGAAGGATAGATACCTGTCATATTATCTGTAATTTTCCCTGAAAATTCGATAACTAAAGTCATGGTACCTGTCTCAGGCAGCGTGATATGAACAGCTTCTTGACTGTTGTCCATCTCAAACTCAAGCTCTTGATTATCCAACAATACAGACTGAATCATCAAGTCTTTTTGATGAAGAGACACCCTTGTCTCAAGTGCTTCACCACTCACAGCCACATTACCGCTAAAGTTTTTTTCCTTACGGTTAAGATCTAAAAATAAATTGTAATGCTCAGGGACAAAGCTATCCACAAAATGTGCAACTTTCATGATTCTCCTCACTATCGTATCATTTATAGTAAAATGAAGATGTCGCAAAAGCAACACCTTCATCTTCTCTGACGTTACTTGCAAAGTAACACCATTATATCACATTTCTACAATTTTACCAGTCTCTAAATAAACAATCCACTCACAAATATTGCGAGCATAATCTCCGATACGCTCCAAGAACATAATCACTTGGAAATATTCTTTTCCTGCAAATAGCGCATCTGGTTGTTTTTTGATTTCTTCAATCGCTAGATTTTGGATTTCACGGAAATAATTGTCAATTTTTTCATCAAAAGCTGCAATTTCATAGGCTTTTTGGCTATCCCGATTGATATAAGCATCAAACGCATCTTCTAGCATTTGCTTAACTTCCTTGCCCATTTCTTTGATTTGTGTCTCAACAATGGACAAACGCTCCTCACCCTTCATACGAATCGTCGCTTTAGCAATCGAAGAAGCGTGATCCCCCATACGTTCAACATCACTAGACGCTTTTAATACCGTGATAACCGTACGCAAATCTTGTGATACAGGCTGTTGCAGTGCAATAATCTCAAGCGATTTTTTCTCTAATTTTGATTCAAATTCATTAACCACTTCATCTTCTTCGATGACTTCTCGAGCAAGATCACGGTCATGCGTTACAAAAGAACGCACTGCTTTATTGAGCTGTCCCACAACTTCTGTCCCCATAGCGTAGAACTGATTGTACATTTTTTCTAATTCTTCTTCAAATTTTGATCGTAGCATCATAGTCTCGTCTCCTTTTTTCTCTTCTTAACCAAACTTACCAGAGATATATTCTTCGGTTTCTTCATGTTTCGGATTGAGGAAGAGTTCCTTAGTATTACCATACTCTATTAAATCACCTGCTAAGAAGAAGCCTGTTCTATCTGAAATCCGAGACGCTTGAGACATTGAGCGTGTCACAATTAGCATCGTATATTGATTTTTAAGATCGTACAAAGTCTCTTCAATCTTTCCAGCTGAAATCGGATCTAGCGCTGAGGTTGGCTCATCTAACAAAATGATTTTAGGGCTAGTAGCTAGAACACGTGCGATACAAACACGTTGTTGCTGCCCACCTGACAAACCAACAGCCGAATCATGCAAGCGATCTTTGACCTCATCCCAAATAGAGGCACCGCGCAACGATTTTTCAACTGCTTGATCTAGAATTTCTTTGTCTTTAACACCTTTTAGACGTAAACCATAGACTACATTTTCGTAAATGGTCATTGGAAAAGGATTGGGCTGTTGAAAGACCATACCGATTTCTTTTCGTAATGCTACAGTATCCATCTTAGGACTATAGACATTGTGCCCATTATAAACCACCGCACCTGTCAAGGTCACTTCTGGATTTAAGTCATGCATACGATTGATAGCTCGTAGCAATGTCGATTTCCCAGAACCTGATGGTCCAATCAGTGCTGTAATTTCCTTAGGATAAAAATCCATAGTGACACTATTTAAGGCTTTTTTCTTATTAAAATACACTGATAAATCATGTACTTGTAAAATAGATTCTTTGGTCATAACCTCTCCTATCCAAAGTGTCCTGATACATAGTCGCTAGTTGATTTTAGCTTCGCATTTTGAAAGACATTGTTTGTTTTATCATACTCAATCAAATCACCCAAATAGAAAAAGGCAGTATAATCACTAGCTCTAGCAGCCTGTTGCATATTATGTGTCACAATAATGATAGAGTAATTTTTCTTCAACTCAAACATCGTTTCTTCCAACTGCATGGTAGCAATTGGATCTAGCGCTGAAGCGGGTTCATCCATCAACAAGATGTCTGGCTTCACCGCAATCGCTCTTGCAATACAAAGACGTTGTTGTTGTCCACCTGAGAGGGTGAAGGCTGACTTATGTAAATCATCCTTTACTTGATCCCAGAGTGCTGCTTGTTTTAGAGATGTTTCCACAATCTCATCCAACACTTGCTTATCCTTAACCCCTGCACGCTCATAGGCAAAGGTAATGTTCTTATAAATCGATTTCGCAAAAGGGTTCGGACGTTGGAAAATCATACCGATATGTTTACGCATTTCATAAACATTGATATTTTGTGCATTCACATCAATTCCTTCATAAAGAATTTCGCCTGTCACGCGTGCAATATCAATCGTATCATTCATACGATTTAAGCTACGTAGGTAGGTTGATTTTCCACAACCAGAAGGACCAATAAGTGCAGTAATTTTATTTTTTTCAAACTGCATATCAATCCCTTTTATCGCCTCTTTATCACCATAATAGACATGAAGGTCCTTAGTTTGTAGTGTAATCTTATCCTCTGGGATTGTAATGATATGGCGTTCATCCCAATTATATTTTGCCATAAAGACTCCTTTAAAGCGTTGTTCTTCTGCTAAGCAGAGGTGAGTTTGCTGTGTAATTTTTTACCAATATAGCGTGCCGACAAGTTGAAAATCAAAATAACAACTAATAAAACAGCCGCACTTCCTGCAGATACTTGTGTCGCATCAGGAATAGTTCCTTCACTATTGACCTTCCAGATATGAACAGATAAGGTTTCAGCCTGACGGAAAATCGAGATGGGACTAGTGACACTTAGAGGATTCCAGTTAGACCAGTCAAGAGCTGGCGCGGATTGTCCTGCTGTATAAATCAAAGCCGCCGCTTCTCCAAAAATACGTCCTGACGCTAACACGATACCTGTGATAATACTTGGCAAGGCTTCTGGAATAACCACATGAAGAACGGTCTCCCAGCGTGAGATACCAAGTGCCAAACCTGCTTCCCTTTGTGTATGATGAACGTTACGTAAGCTATCTTCAACACTACGTGTCATCTGTGGTAAATTAAAGACAGTCAAAGCAAGCGCACCTGAGATAATAGAGAAGCCATAACCAAACTGAATCACAAAAATCAAATAACCAAACAGACCGACAACAACAGATGGCAATGATGATAAAATCTCAATACAAGTGCGAATAAAGTTTGTCACACGTCCTTTTTTCGCGTATTCTGACAAATAAACGCCCGCCCCCAAAGATAGAGGGATTGAAATAAACAGTGTCACCACTAAAAGAAAGAAGGAATTATAGAGCTGAATACCAATCCCCCCACCTGCTTGGTAAGAAGATGATCGCCCTGTTAGGAAATCCCAAGATACATGCGGTAAACCACGTATTAGAATATAGAGTAGAAGTGATGCAAGAATAAGGACAATGATACTTGCAATCGTATAGAGGGTAGCTGTCGCCACTTTATCCCATTTTTTAGCGTTCATAGTTTTTCTTTCCCTCCCTCGTGATAAATTTAATCACTGTGTTGAAAGCAAGACTCATAATCAAGAGTACTAAGGCAAGTGACCAAAGGACATTATTTTGCACGGTACCCATAACCGTATTTCCGATACCCATTGTCAAGATAGATGTCAACGTCGCAGCAGGTGTTGTTAGTGACGTTGGAATGACCGCAGAGTTTCCGACAACCATCTGGATAGCTAGCGCCTCACCAAAGGCACGTGCCATCCCAAAAACAACGGCGGTAAAAATACCGGGACGCGCAGCATTTAAAATAACACGCCAAATGGTTTGCCAACGCGTAGCTCCCATGGCTAGACTGGCTTCCTTATAATGACGCGGAACAGCTTTCAGACTGTCAACAGTCATAAAGGTTACTGTTGGCAAAATCATCACAAAGAGTACAAAAACCCCTGATAAAATACCAAATCCTGTCCCACCAAAAATAGAACGTACAAACGGAACAACAACTTGCAAACCAATAAATCCGTAAACAACAGACGGAATACCGACCAAAAGTTCAACCGCAGGTTGCAAAATTTTAGCGCCATATTTAGGGGAAATTTCTGTCATAAAGACTGCTGCACCAATAGCAAATGGTGTAGCCACAATAGCAGATAAAATGGTAACGATAAAGGAACCTAAAATCATAGGTGCTGCACCAAATTTCTTGCCACTTGGTTGCCAATCGCCACTAAGGAGAAACTCAAAAATATTCACTTTATCAACAAAGAAGGTTGAAAGTCCTTTTTGAGCAACGAAAATCAAAATCATAGCGACGACAAATACAATTAAAGCCAAGCAGAAAAAGGTGATGCTTTTACCGAATTTTTCAAGTCTTGAATTTTTTGATGGGGTCGTTAATTGTGTGACCAATTTTTTATTTTCCATTTTTCTCTTTCCAATCTGAGAATTATTTGGCTGTGACATTGCCAGCAGCGTCCTTGATAACTTTCATATCATTGATTGAGATATAACCCATATTTTCAATAATATGTTTTTGGACTTCATCACTAATCATATAGTCAAGAAATTCTTTGGTTAAGCCTGTTGCAGCTCCTTTGGTGTACATATGCTCATAAGACCATAAAACCCAATCATTGGTTGCTACATTTTTAGGAGTAGCTGCAAAACCATTTAGTTTAAGCGATTTAACAGAATCATCTACATAAGCAAAAGATAGATAAGAAATCGCTCCTGGGGTTTGGGAGACAATGGATTTTACCATACCGTTAGAATCTTGCTCTTGACTACGAATAGCGCTTTGTCCATCCATAACGATACTATCAAAAGTAGCACGCGATCCTGAACTTGCTGCACGGTTAATAATCGTAATATCTAAGTCTTGACCACCTACTTCTTTCCAGTTCTTAATCTTTCCTGTAAAGATATCACGTAGTTGCTCACTTGTCAGATTATCCACTTCAACCTTGCTGTTGACAACAACAGCTAAGCCAGCAACCGCTACCTGATGGTCAACCAAAGCATTGGCATCAATACCTTCTTTTTCTTCAGCAAAAACATCACTATTTCCAATTTGGACTGCTCCAGACTGTACCTGTGATAAGCCTGTACCAGAACCGCCACCTTGGACGTTGATCGTTTTTCCGATATGCTGACTAGCAAACTCATCTGCTGCAGCTTCCACTAAGGGTTGTAAGGCAGTTGAGCCGACACTATTGATGGATTGCCCTTTGTCAATCCAGCTGGAACAAGCACCAAGTATAATGGCAGAAACAGCCACCAAACCTAATGCTAAGATTTTTTGTCTTTTCTTCATAAACAATAATCCTATTCTAAAATTGAAACCAATCACATGAATGATTAGTAGGAAACTTAAGTATTTCCATAACTTCACTATATCACAAGACTTACGCCTTGCATAGTATAATATCTGAAGAATGTATTCAATAACAGTTAGACCTGAAAGCGTAGGCCTTTAGGGTAGTAATTTTTGAGTATATTTCCTGTCACCTTAGCAAAGCCTAAACCGTTGCCCTCGCAAGTAATCTGGTACCATCCGTTAGCCTGATTTGTCTCTAGGGGAACGATATTGCCAGAGACATAAACAGCAAACTGTTCTATAGTAATTTCCAGACTATTGATCACTTCCCCAGGTGTTAAGGCTAATCCTAAAGCAAACGATGGCTCAAAACGATTCTTCTTAAAAGTTCCTAGATGCAGGCCATTACGCATGATTTTAAGATTCTTCATCTCTGGGCTATCTTTAGGCAAAAGATAAAGTTGGTCTCCAAAAACCTGATAAATACCACTCAAAGAGCTCTTAAGATGTTTTTGCTCAAAAGCCTTCCACTCTTTTAGCTGAAGGCTAGTCAGATTGCTACGAGCTTTTCTAAGCTGAATCGTTTTCTTAGGACGCTTATCACGTAACTTAGCCACAAACTGTCCTTCCCCTTGAAAATGGTGAGGGTACATACGAGCAACTTCTGGCATCTCTATGCCCTCTGACATTCCTGCTATTTTCTCAATAGGCACCAATTCTAAGTAAGGATACTGCTCTAAAAGCCATAAGACAACTTCTTCATTTTCTTCTTTGGACCAAGTACAAGTCGAGTAAACCAGCTCCCCACCTTGCGCTAGCATAGGCATAGCCTCTCTTAAAATAGATTTTTGCAAATCAGCACATTCCTTAGGATAGTCTTTATGCCAATAAGTCACAGCAGATGGGTCTTTACGAAACATCCCTTCTCCAGAACAAGGCCCATCAAAAACAATCATATCAAAATAAGAAGGAAATACACTTGCCAAACGCTCTGCGCTTTCATTGGTCACAATGGCATTTCTAGCCCCAAAGCGCTCAATATTCTCTGATAAAATCTTGCTACGTTTTGTTGAAATGTCATTACTCACCAAAAGACCGGTATTTTCTAAATAAGAAAGGAGATGCGTGGACTTACCACCTGGTGCGGCTGACAAATCTAAAACGCGCATATCAGGTTTTGGCGCTGCTACTTGTCCAACCATCTGAGCAGCAGGCTCCTGCGAATAAACGAGCCCCGTTGCGTGGGCCACAGACTTGCCAGACACTTTTCCATAATAGCCCCAGTTCGTTCCTAAAATGGGGTGTTCAAAAGATTGCTGCTGCTCTTTTAAAGGATTGATCCGAAAACCCGACTGCGCTTGTTTTTCAAAGCTCGCTAAAAAATCCGATGCTTCTGACCCCAAAAGCTCTTGGTACTTAGCGATAAAATCTACTGGTAATTTCATATCTTTCATTATACTATAAATTTAAGCTACTTACTATATTCTTTGTCACAGATTGAACATTAAATGACAAATAGTAAAAAACCTGCTAGCTAAACCAACAAGTTTTAATGAATATATAATGTTATCACAGGTAACAATGCTTTAGGGACAAACATAACCGCTTGTCTGGTTGTAAAATCAGGCTCTTTAGCATCCATTGTCACTAAAACATAACCAAGCTTGTCTCCCATAATCTTAGCAGCCGCATAGTCCCAAGGCTGCAAATACGAAAAATAAGCAAGAAGCTTTCCAGACAAAACTTGACTCATGCTTATACCAGCCCCGCCATAGACACGTAAGCCTAACGTCTTAGCGATAAAATCTCTCAAGCCTTTATAATTATCAGCAAACATGCCACCATTAGCTGCAACTAAACAACGTGATAAAGGCTTTTCTTGGTAACTCGGTAGCAACTCATCATTCAGATAAACGTCATATTGTCCGCCACCATAACAAAGACGATCATTGACAACATCATAAATCAAACCAAACTGTCCAACACCGTCCTCATAGTAAGCTAATAACACGGCAAAATAATCCTTTTGAACAATAAAATTCACAGTACCGTCAATCGGATCAATAATCCACACCTTACCATCATCAAAGGGATGCCTGACGTTATTTTCCTCAGCCAAGATGGCATCCTCAGGGTAGCGACAGCTAATCTCTTCAATCAAAAACTGTTGTATTTGCTTATCAAGAGTTGTCACAAGGTCATCAAAACCACTTTTTTCTTCAATTTCTAAATCATCTGATAGAGCTTCTAAAATACGCTTTCCAGCTCGCCTAATCAAATCTTTTGCAAATGCTAATTTATCGTCCAAGAGAAATCATTCCTTTCTCTTTTTCCCTAGCTATTTTCACAACCTGATAGGGCGAGTAACCACTATTTTTCGTGAATTCTCTATCAATTTGTTTTTCCTGTGCTTTACTTTTGACAACCGTTTTAAAAGTGGCATAAGCCTCTAAGACCTTACTGGCCTCAACCTTTGTCTCATAAGCTTTCTCAACTTGATTTAAAAAATGAAGTACCGTACCTATTTCATCAGTACTCCATGTCACATCAAGCGGATAAGCATAGTTATCTTTCATAAGAACCCTCAATTTCTGCTTTTAAGGTTGCTTCTTGCAACTCTTGCATACGGTAATCTCGTGGTAAAAAGGCTCTAATCTCATCTTCATTAAAGCCGATTTGCATCCGCTTATCATCAAGGATAATCGGACGTCTCAAAAGACTTGGATTTTCAGCAATTAAGTTAAGCAAGTCAGAGACTGATAATTCATCCACATCCACATCTAAACGCTGAAAAACTTTTGAGCGTGTTGAGATAATATCCTCAGTTCCATTTTCAGTAAGAGCCAATATCGACATCAGCTCATCTGGTGTCAGAGGGCTTGTAACGATATTGTGTTCTTCAAAACCAATTTTATGTTTAGACAACCAAGCTCGCGCCTTACGGCAGCTGGTACAACTAGGAGATAGAAATAAGGTAATCATGAAAGCTCCTCTTAATTTTACTCTAATAATATTATACACAAAATTACACTTTTTGACTATTTTTTTTCCAATTTAAAGCAAAATTTCTATCTTTTTCTAACTGCTCCACTAATTCTTCTACTGTGTCAAATTTTATCATATCTCGAATATTATCCCACCAAAGAATCTCAATGGTCTCACCGTAGATATCCTCAGCAAAATCAAATAAATGCGCTTCCATTCTTAACTCTGTGCCACCAAAAGTCACATTTTTACCGACACTAGTCATGGCTTTATACTCTTTGTTTCCAAGACGGACGCTCGTAACATACACTCCATCAGCAGGAATAAAAGTACGATCAATCGGCGCTAGATTGGCTGTTGGAAAACCGATAGTCCGTCCCCTAGCATCTCCATGAACGACAATACCTCTCGTTGAAAAAGGATATCCTAAGAGGCTATTAGCTTTATGAACATCACCTTGACTGATAAGCTTTCGAATGCGGGTAGAGCTGATCTTGTCACCATCTTCTGTCACTTCATCAACGGTATAAACCTCACCGTCAAAATGTGTTTTCAAATACTGACTATCTGACTTATCATTGCCAAATTTGTAATCAAACCCTGTCACCACAGCTTTGGCCTTTACATGATTAATATAATCCCTTATAAAATCATCTGCTGAAAGTCGAGAAAAAGAACTCGTGAAATCTGTCAAAAATAGCTTGTCAACACCATATTCAGCGAACTTGCGGTAACGCTTTTCAGGATAGGTCAGGTGATTTAAAAGATTAGGCTGAAAACGAGCAAAAGCAAGCTGCGGTGACTCCTTAAAAGTCAAAACCACAATCTTCAATTGCTTGCGCTCTGCCACTTGGCGCGCTTTATCAAAAAGAGCCTTGTGTCCTTTATGTAAACCATCAAAATAGCCTAAAACCAAGACACAATCACCAATTGGCTCAATTTGACTATAATGCGTAATCTCTTGAATGTCCATAATCTCTCTTTTCTAACTCAATACTTTTCGTGGTTTATACAATGCTCCGCGTCGCTCAATAATAGCGACTAATTGTTCTTCAAAAAAAGCTGCTAGCAACTCTTCTGTCGCCTCCAAATGAATCTGACGCCCAAAGTGCAAATCTTCTTTTTGCGCTAAAGTAATAGAAATCCTAGGCAAATCTAAAACGCCATAATCAATAGGAAGTAGAAAATCATAATCAGCTTGTTTGACTTTTTGAGCAATCTCATCTAAAGTCAATGCTTGCTCTAGCTTTAACCCAGCCGAGGCAGTACGTGTCAAAAAAGACATATGACTGCTATATCCTAGTCTCTCTCCTAAATCTACTGCTAAAGTTCGCACGTAAGTCCCTTTACTACAAGCCACTCTAAAGCTAAAGCGACACAGCTCTCCTTCAAAGCAAAGAGGACTGGTGCGTACAAACGAATCAATCGTGACTCTACGAACAGGACGCTCAACATGTTGACCAGCACGAGCATATTCGTACAATTTTTTTCCATTAACCTTAACGGCTGAATACATAGGTGGGATTTGCTCGATAACTCCGATAAAAGACGTCATAGCCTCATCAACCATTTCTTCTGTCAAGCTTGTTGAAACAGGCGTTTTACTCACTATCTCACCGCTACTATCTTCTGTCGTCGTTGAAAAGCCAAGTGTAACCTGTCCTTCATAGACCTTTCCACTCTCAGTCATATACTCTAAGACGCGCGTTGCTTTTCCTACCGCTATAGGTAAAACCCCCACAACATCAGGATCTAGCGTACCACCATGTCCTATCTTTTTTTCTTGTAATATACGACGCAAACGAAATACGGCATCGTGTGACGTCATCCCTGCTTCTTTTTTTAAATTGATAATACCTGATACCATACTGTCTATTATATCAGCTAAGCGCTATCTTATCAATGACAAAACATCTTATCACATTAAAAAAGCACATCGTTTTCACGATGTGCTTTTTAGCTTATATCTATGGAGCCGGTGGGAGTCGAACCCACGTCCAAACACCTGCCAATCTATTCATCTACAACCATAGGCTATGTCTTTATTTAACAAGAAAATGACACATAGCTCAAGCCCTATCCTTGCGAGCCTATCAATCTCTTTTTAGTTAGCTAGGCAATAACTAAACGTAGTTTGCTAATCAATAAGACCCTCAACAAAACGCAAACAATCTTGTGAGAGTCACACAGGCTGGTTTTTAGGCAGCTACTGCGTAAGAAGTATTATTTTTTGCAGTTATATTTAACTGGCGTTTTACATCCGCGAGATGAGTTGCCAAATAGACCTCATAATGCCTGTCGAATCCGTAACGACCCCAAAGCATATAAATTTAGTATAGCATATTAGCCATCAAGTATCAAGGATTAGCTTTAAGCTTCTTCAAAATAACACATATAATCTCCCTCATGCCTGATTATATGCTATAATGAATATACTAAATAGAAAAGGAAATCCTATGAAAAAATTAGCTTTAGTTACTATGCTGTGTATCGCTGGCTTGGGACTTGGTGCTTGTTCGATAAATGGTTCCACTTCCAACAATCCATCTCAAGAAACTAAGGTTTCAGACGTCCCAGCAGCACACCAAGATATTCGTCTAGCTTTCAATAATATCAAGCTAGGTAACCGTGATAATGATTTTTCTGGAGGTTCAACACTAGAAGACCTTAAAAATCTCTTTGGAGAGCCTGCGCAAACCTTTCAAACACCTGCTGGTGATGTGACCTTAGATGGCTATACATGGCAATTTGATACTGTTACAGTGACTGTCAACCTTCTTCGTGATAGTGCTATTACACGCGCTATTTCAAACTTTAACTTTATCCGCTTTAACACCATCTCAAAGCAAGCTATCGCACAAATTGCAGATGGAATGACTTTCCAACAAGCCATTGATCTTCTCGGTCAACCTGACGTCTATTCTGAATCGGTCTCATCAGACAATACCCGCACACAGGCTCTTTGGGTTAGCGGTATCGAAGGAGCTAGCAACCAAACCCAAACTCAAGCTCAAGCTCAAATTTCACTAGAATTCACCGATGATAGACTAACCCATAAAACCTTAACAAATATTGACTAAAAAGCAGGGAAATCCCTGCTTTTTATGATGTTTCCTTATTGTTCATTAAAAGATGACTAGCAAAATGCTTCAGCAAAGACTTGGCTGCTCTAGTCAATAGTTGCTTATGTTTTTTATCTAGCTCTTGCATTTGCGAAATGGTAGATAACAGTTTTTTATTGGCATCTAACGTAAAATCATTGAGACTTTCAAAGCCATTGTCTATAAACGTATCAAAGACTAAATCAAAAACTAATTTTAACTCTTGCCCACTAAACTCATGCATCCAGTCTTTGAAAGTCAATTCTAAGCTACGACTGACTTCGGTTTGCTTATCAGCCTTAATAAAAGCTCCTTCCAAAGTCACTTGCCATAAGACAATGTTATGTTGATTGATACCAAATGACTTGCTTTTGACCCATTGATAATCCCCATCATGCCAAAGCATAATCCCAACTATCGAGTCTTGAGGAAGATAACCTCTTGTCTTATCCTTGATCGCTAAATAACCAGAGGTTTCTAGCAATCCCTCTTCAAGACCAGGTGCATCAAACCACAAAATCTGAGAGATTTTAGCTTGTAAGTCTTCTTGGAGATGACTAGCGGCATAGAGCGCTAAGTTTCCCCCTTTTGAATGCCCTGTCAGACAAATCTCACCGTCTAAATGAGGCAGATACTCTTCTAAATAACTGATCGCAGAGCGGTGGGAAGGAATCTCTCGGACATAGCTCAACTTAAAATCTTCTTTCCAGCCAACCAAGGTGTCATCTGTCCCTCTAAATACAATCTGATGCCCTGCTGTTTGAGATAGAGTAAATGTCACGGCCGCAAATTGACGCTCAAATTCACGTGTGATATGGCTCTCATAATATTGTATACCTATTTCTTTAAAACGCTTTGACTGCGCCATAACATCTAGCAAGGCTAGCCTATCAGCGCTGACTAAAAAATCTTCCTCCATCTGATGACGACAAGCTTGATAAAAGGAATTTAGGCTAGCCTTATGCCCTTTTGACCAAGAGGCTATCTCACCAAAAGGCAGATAACCTAATTCATTGATACACACACGATCCACATCATTAAGGGCAAAATCACTAAAATCATCATTTTGGTGTTCTTTCAAATACTCAAACAAACTAGCCATAGCATCTCCTAATCTCAAAATCAATCCTGTTTAGGCAGATAAAGTCTTATAAAATCTGCTCAAGTACCGTCATCTGCGGACGCAAACCTAGACGTTCATAAAAACGTCTAGCTCCGTCATTACCCTCCCAAACATCTAGGGTAATATTGTAACAATTTTCCTGTTTCGCCAAATCAAGGGCAAACTGGTAAAGTTGCTCCCCAATTTTTTGACCACGCGCTGTTTGATCAACGCATAAATCATCTATAAACAAGGTTTTATGAGATACTTTAGGCATCTTTGCTTCATAAATAGCAGTAAAAAGATGTCCTAAAATGGCTCCCTTATCATCTTCATAGACAAAGACGGGTTTTGTCTCATCCTCCAGCAAGTCTAAAAGCTCCTCTGAGGTAAACTTACTGCCCATTTTTTCAAATAAATCAGGACGTAACTGGTGATGATGCTCCAAAATCTGTCCTAGCAGCACTTGAATAGCTTCTATATCTTCTTTTTTAGCTCGACGAATAGGCATTTTGTCTCCTTTGACTCACTCATTACTCATCATCCATACTCAAGACGCTTAAGAAAGCTTCTTGAGGCACTTCGACACTTCCGATTGCTTTCATCCGTTTTTTACCAGCCTTTTGCTTTTCAAGAAGCTTACGTTTACGTGAGACATCTCCTCCGTAACACTTGGCAAGGACGTTTTTACGCAGTGCTTTAATATCTGTTCTTGCGACAATTTTATGTCCAATAGCGGCCTGAATAGGCACTTCAAACTGCTGACGTGGAATGATTTTTTTAAGCTTATCAACGATGATTTTTCCACGTTCATAAGCAAATTCTTTGTGGACAATAAAACTTAATGCATCCACCTTATCACCGTTTAAGAGAATATCCATTTTAACCAAACTTGATTTACGGTATTCTGAAATTTCATAATCAAAGCTAGCATAGCCACGAGTAGATGATTTTAATTTATCAAAGAAATCAAAAACAATCTCAGCTAATGGAATCTGATAGATGACATTGACACGATTGTCATCTATATAATCCATCGTTACAAAATCACCACGCTTACGTTGGGCTAGCTCCATAACGGCACCGACAAATTCTTGAGGAACAATGATTTGCGCTTTAACATAAGGCTCTTCGATAGCAGCCACACGGGTCGGATCAGGAAATTCAGATGGATTTGACACCTCTAACATCTCACCATCTGTCGTGAAAACATGATAGACTACAGATGGTGCTGTCATGATCAAATCAATGTTAAACTCACGTTCCAAGCGTTCCTGAATCACATCCATGTGTAAGAGGCCTAGAAAACCACAACGAAAACCAAATCCCAAGGCTTGTGACGTCTCTGGCTCAAACTGCAGACTAGCATCATTCAGTTGGAGCTTTTCAAGAGCTTCACGTAAATCATTATATTTATTAGATTCAATAGGGTATATCCCTGCAAAGACCATTGGATTCATCTGCTTGTAGCCATGAAGCGCTTCAGAAGCTGGATTGTTAGCAAGGGTCACCGTATCACCAACCCTCGTATCAGCTACGGTTTTGATAGAGGCTGCAATATAGCCTACATCTCCCGTTGCCAAAACATCTCGCCCAATAGCTTTAGGAGTAAAAATACCAACCTCAGTCACATCAAAGGTCTTACCATTACTCATCAGCTGAATTTTATCTCCTGGCTTGACCATACCCTCCATAACACGCACTTGTAGGATAACGCCACGATAAGCATCATAGACAGAATCAAAAATCAATGCCTTTAGTGGTGCTGTGACATCTCCTGTCGGAGCAGGGACTTTCTCAACGATTTGCTCTAAGATATCTTCAATACCAATACCAGACTTGGCTGAGGCAAGTACAGCCTCAGAAGCATCCAGACCAATAACATCTTCTATCTCTTGTCTAACACGCTCTGGATCAGCCGCAGGAAGGTCGATTTTATTGATGACTGGTAAAATCCCAAGGTCATTATCTAGTGCTAGATAGACATTTGCTAAGGTCTGTGCCTCAATACCTTGAGCAGCATCAACCACTAAAATAGCTCCCTCACAAGCGGCTAACGAACGTGAAACCTCATAGGTAAAATCGACATGACCTGGTGTGTCAATCAAATGAAAAATATAGGTCTCACCATCCTTAGCTGTGTAATTAAGCTCGATAGCATTTAGCTTAATCGTAATACCACGCTCACGCTCAAGATCCATACTGTCTAGAAGTTGGGCTTGCATTTCACGACTAGAGACCGTCTCTGTTTGTTCCAAAATTCTATCTGCCAAAGTGGACTTGCCGTGATCGATATGCGCGATAATCGAAAAATTACGAATTTTTTCTTGACGTTTTTGTAAATCTTTAATATCCATTAGTTTTCCTTGTTACATTTAGTCTTAATTTTATTATATCAAAAAAGTCAAAAGCTTGCTAGATTGTCTTATCAGTTCAAGAAAGTATCAACACAGAAAAAAGCTTGGAAAACCAAGCTTTTTCTTTAGTCTCATCTAGGCACCAGCTACGTCCAAGGTCTCACCAATAGCAGCTAGACGCTCAATAACGTCTGCTTGGCTAAGTTGGTGTTCTTCCACGTAACGATTACGAGGATGCACACGGCACTCATGTGAACAACCACGAAGATACTTATCTTCATTAGCTTCAGACGTCAATATACGGCGGTTACAAAATGGATTACCACAATTGACATAACGCTCACATGGAGTCCCATCAAACCAATCTTTTCCTACAACGACAGGGTCAACGTGGTTAATGTCAACGGCAATACGCTCATCAAAGACATACATTTTGCCATCCCAAAGCTCACCTTGTACCTCTGGATCTTTACCATAAGTCGCAATACCACCGTGCAATTGACCGACGTCTTTGTAGCCTTCACGAACCATCCAGCCAGAGAATTTTTCACAACGAACACCACCAGTACAGTACACAACGACACGCTTATCCATGAATTTTTCCTTGTTATCACGTACCCATTGTGGCAGCTCACGGAAGTTACGGATATCAGGACGAATCGCCCCACGGAAATGCCCTAGATCATATTCGTAGTCATTACGTGTATCCAAAACAACGGTATCCTCATCTAAAAGAGCTTCTTTAAACTCTTTTGGTGAGAGATAAGCGCCTGTTGTTTCTAGAGGATTGATATCATCATCAAAATCATTATCTTCTAAACCAAGATGTACGATTTCTTTTTTATAGCGAACAAACATTTTCTTAAAGGCTTGTTCTTCTTCATAATCCATTTTAAACCATAAATCTTCCATTCCAGGAAGCGAGTGAACATAGTCCATGTATTTTTGAGTTGTCTCAAAATCACCTGAAACCGTCCCATTGATCCCCTCATCAGCTACAAGGATACGTCCTTTTAAGCCGATAGATTTACAAAAATCTAGATGCTCTTTTGCGAATGCTTGAGCATTTTCAATAGGAATATATTGATAATATAGTAATACGCGAATATCTTTTGCCATAAGATAATCTCTCTTTTCTAATAGTGTTACACACATACTATGTGCAGGCTCATTATACCCTATCTCAAAATCAAGAGCAATTTATTTGTCCGAAAAGAAAACTAGGGGGACGTATCCCACCTAGTGCTTAATCCTCATCTGCAAACCAAAGGGCTATCTCACGCTGAGCTGAGGCCTTAGAATCTGATCCGTGGACAATGTTTAACGTCGCTTCATTATCACCTGGTGCTTGTGCAAAATCACCACGGATACTACCCAAAGCGGCGTCCTTAGGATTTGTTGCTCCCATCATTGTCCGCCAGGTTTCAATGACGTGATTGCCAGAGATGATACCAATCACCATAGGACCACTTGTCATATAATCAACAATTTGTGGGAAAAAGGGACGTTCCACCAAATCACTATAATGCTGGCGCAAAAGTGCCTCATCTGCTTGGCGTACTTCCAATCGCTCAATGCTAAAGGTTCTGTTTTCGATACGCTCCAAAATCTTACCGACCAAACCGCGACGAACACCATCTGGTTTGATTATAAAAAATGTTTTTTCCAAAAACGTCACTCCTTTATTGTTATTGATGTCATTTTATCATATTATGTGAAAAAAGTAAAAAGCCGATAAGCTGACATCACGTTTAGACCTAGCTTATGTGTTATGGATTTTTCGATACGAACACAGCCACAGACTTAAAAAGCATAGCTCATAACAGAAAAGAAATAGGATAAAACAATGCATAAAAAAGCTTTCTGGCAATATATAAATGACAGGATCAGTCAAAGGATTAAATAGCCAGCTGTCATCACCTAAAAAGAAGATCTGATGAAAAAGCGTGAAAAATTGATCAAATCCAATGACAAAAGCCACAAGAGCTAATCCTAAAGGAATGAGTGCCATCAAACGCCACAGTGGTAGATACAAAGCTAGTCTAGCCGCTGTGATTTCCTTTTTCAAAAAATAAAAAGACGGAATAGCTAGGGCTAAAAACACTCCTTGCGCTATCATAAAAAGAGCTTTGACATCTGCAAAATGCTTCAAACCGCTCTCAGAACTGGGAAAATCCTCCATTTCTAAAATCGCCACAACGGGATTTGTCAAATAAGACAGTAGCTGATTAAAGTTCTCTCTGATGCTGGTCGTGCTAAGCGCGACACTGTCTCTAATATGTAGAGCCCCTATTTCAATAGGATAGACCAACCAAGCTAGATAAATGGTAACAACTACTGCCAATGCTACTAGCCACAAGCAAAAGCCAAGACTAGCAAGGCGCATCTTTATCCAATTGCCACTCATCTAAAGACTCCAAAACATAGTCAGGCTGAATAGGGAGACTTGAGAGCTCCTCTTTTTTGGTAAAACCTGTCAAAACTAGCAAGGTTGCGATGTCATTTTTGATACCAGCGGTGATGTCAGTCATATAATTATCACCAACCATGATCGCTTTTGAACGCTCAACTCCCAAACGCTCAAGAGCTTTATTCATAATGACAGCTTCTGGCTTTCCGATAATGATAGGCTTCACACGAGTAGAGGCTTCAAGAAGCGCTAACAAACTTCCTGCACCAGGCAATAAGCCTCGCTCTGTTGGGATGTTAAGGTCAGGATTTGTCCCTATAAAGACTGCACCTTTTTGAATCGCTAGAGTAGCCGTTGCTAGCTTATCATATGTAACATCCCAGTCTAGCCCAACAACAACGTAAGCTGGATGTTGCTTGTCTTCAATGTAACCTGCCTCAAAAATGGCGTCCTTCAACCCTTTTTCACCAATCACATAAACACTGTTTCCACGATTCATATCATTCATATAATCAACCGTTGCCATACTAGCTGTATAGATGGTTGAGAGAGCTGTCCTAACGGAAAACTTACTCTCTAGCATATCTTGAATCATCTCTGGGGTACGTGTTGTATTGTTGGTCACCAACATATAAGGGATATTTTTCTCTTGTAGGCGCTCAACAAAACGCTCGCCTGCTGGGATGCGGTTCTCACCAATATAAATCGTCCCATCCAAATCAATTAAATAGCCTTGATAGGTCATCTTGTCTCCTTCTTGTCTTGCCAATGGATAATTGCTTGGGCATGAACAGTATCACCAATCACAATCTCATGTCTTGTGGTGAGGTCCTCTTTTTTCACGGATGATACAATATCCTGACCGTAGTGGATTTCCTTGACATATTTCAAATCTAGTGTTTTTGGAATGTAGCGTGTCAAAAAATCCAAATCTAACACCTCAAACATCCACTCAATATATTTACTATTATTGACATGACCATTCATATCTAGGTCAAAATAGCGTAGGTGGTATAAGGTCTCTTCAGCTAGCTCCAAAGCACTATAGCGAGGCCCTCTAATCGCTTTTTTAATTTTGTCACTCTCATATGACTTGACGATATCTTCTACCACAGGATGAACCTTTCGAGTATTGAAATCCATCAATACAAAGGTGGCAAAAATCGTCATGATTTTAGTGTGATTTTCATCGTAAATGTAAAAATAACGATAGCAAAACAGACGATTATAAGACACAGGATCAGTCTCTATGGTGATTGTCTCACCGTAATACGGTAGGCGCTCAATGTCAATATGATAATCTGTGATGACCCAAACTAAACCGTAGCGCTCAAAAATCACCTCATCGCTAATCCCTAGTTGATAGGACTGATGTCCTGATACTTGCAGCGCTAAAGATAAGAGTTGAGGTAATTTCATATGATGGTTGACATCTGTCTCATAAAACGGTACTTCGTAAGATTCTTGATAACGTAGTCCCATAAGTTACTCCATGATAAATTTTTCAGCGACAGTATCTCCTAAAAACAGCCCCTTTTTAGTCATGCGAACACGATCCTCATCGACCTGTAGTAAGCCATCAGCGACCAAATCCGAGACAATATGGCCGTAGCGTTGGTCAAAAGACTCTCCAAATTTTGAGGTAAAGGTCTGTTTAGAAATACCTGCTTTTTTACGTAACCCTAAAAACAATTCTTCTTCCATCATCTCCTCTTTGGTAAGATGCTCCTCAGACAGCCTAGCATTCCCCTCAGATACTCCCTTTAGATAGTGCTGGATAGGGCCTCTATTGCGATAGCGAATGCCATCTAAATAACCAGAAGCACCTGCACCAACACCGTAATACTCAACATTATCCCAGTACATGAGATTATGCCGACTCTCAAAGCCTGGTTTGGTAAAATTGGAAATTTCATAATGTTCAAATCCATTTTCTTCCATCTTCTTAATGATATACTCAAACATCTCTGCTTCTAAGTCTTCTGTTGGAAGATTGAGCTTACCACGTCTCATACGATTCATAAAAACGGTATGATGTTCTAAAATCAGACTATATAGACTCAAATGGGGAATATCTAAAGCTAGTGCTTTGGCTACATTTTCTCTAACATCATCCATCGTCTGACCTGGAAGGGCATAGATAAGGTCTATGGAGATATTGTGAAAACCAGCTTTTTTTAGACTATCTATACTTTCATAAATCTGCGCTTCATTATGACTACGCCCAATCTGACGCAAATGGCGGTCATTAAAGGTCTGCACACCAAGAGAGACGCGATTGACCGCCGATTTTTCTAAAACAGCAATCTTATCTAAGGTCAAATCACCAGGATTAGCCTCAATCGTAAACTCTTCTAAGCTCTCCATATCAAGGTTGCGACTCAACTCCCTCAAGAGAAAGTCGAGCTGCTCGGCACTAATCGCTGTTGGAGTCCCTCCTCCGATATAGAGCGTTTTGAGCTGTTTAATATCGTAGCGACGCCACTCCTCAATAAGCGCTTTCAAGTAATCATCGACAGGTTGATTTTTGATAAAAACCTTTGAAAAATCACAATAATAACAAATCTGTGTGCAAAACGGAATATGCACATAAGCTGAACTGGGCTTTTTTATCATATGCTTATTATACTCTTTTTCTGTATTTTTACAAATATCCCTGACTTAAAAAAGCTTGACAAAGTGATTAGACGCTGCGTTATCAACATAATAGCCTTCTGCCAACAAAGGCTCTGCTAAATCTGGTGTCGGATTATGGATGGTGATAGCCATAAGATGAGAAGCTTTCTTGTCTATCAAATGCTTCTCCATATCTTGATAAAAGGTTTTTCTAAGCTGCTTGTCAGCCAACTCAGGCTTGATGCCTAACGTCAGAATCAACTTGCCATCACCTTTTTGAGCCTGGTAAAAGGCCAAGCATTGACCATTATAGAGCCACTCAAAGGCTGTCTCATCCAAAGGTCTTAAAGCTGTCTCGTACCAAGTTGGACTTATCCTAGCCTTGCTAGTCTTTGTTAAGGGACGAATATGGTGGTAAGGATGTTCTAATAAACGGTTAAAAACTTTATGCAGATACTTAATACGACGTTTTTGTGTTTGAGGGTTACTCGTCTCATAAACATAGTGAATATAGTGTTCTTGATAATCCCTCACCATATGACGATAAACCTCTAAAGCACTTCCTGTAAAATAATTGGCAAAGACTTCTGGACTTGGTTTTGACATTTAATATCCTCCTATACTATGACCAGTAACCTTTTTTCTAGGACATCTACTAACTTATCACGATAGCCATATCTCGTATGACTAGCTTCTATACCTTGAACACAGACACACCCTTCTAGGGCAAAAAGCTTAGAACTTAGCTAGATAGACGTTAACTTTTTTCATCTGGTAACTCTTATATCTCAAAAAAGGTTGGGAATCTCTCCCAACCCTATCATCTACTCAATACCGATTTCTTGTTTGACAACAGCGGCAATTGTATCCACATAATAATCAACTTCTTCATGGCTTGGCGCTTCTGCCATAACACGCAACAACGGCTCAGTGCCGCTTGGACGTACTAAGATACGTCCATTACCTGCCATCTCTTTTTCCATTTTTTGAATAATATCTGCAATAGCAGGAATCGTCATCGCCTTGTCCTTCATGCTATTATCCACACGAATATTGACTAATTTTTGAGGATAAATCGTCACTTCAGCAGCTAGCTGAGATAAGGTCTTTCCGCTTTCTTTAACCACTTTAGCCAATTGGATAGCTGTTAATTGCCCATCACCTGTGGTATTGTAGTCCATAATAATCACATGACCTGACTGCTCACCACCAAGATTGTAGCCAGACTTACGCATCTCTTCTACAACATAACGATCCCCTACGGCTGTGACCGCCTTTTTAATGCCCTCACGCTCAAGCGCCTTGTGGAATCCAAGATTTGACATCACTGTGGTGACAATTGTATTTTTCGCTAGTTTACCATGTTGTGATAAGTAGTTTCCGATAATATACATGATTTTATCACCATCAACTAGCTGCCCTTTTTCATCCACCGCAATCAAGCGGTCGCTATCACCATCAAAAGCAAGCCCCATTTGACTATTAGATGACAAGACAAGCTCTTGTAAGGCTTCTGGATGAGTTGAGCCGACACCATCATTGATATTCAGTCCGTTAGGCTTATCCCCCATAACTGTTATGTCTGCATTGAGGTCTAAAAAGACATCACGAGCTGAAGCAAAGGCTGCACCGTTTGCTGTATCAAGGGCAATTGCCATGCCGTCAAGATCAATCCCAGTAGAGACTAAAAACTTAGCGTATTTACGCAATCCTTCTGGATAATCAACGACACTTCCAAGACCTTGTGCTGAAGGGCGCGGTAGCTTATCTTCTGGTGCATCTAGTAAGGCCTCAATCTCAAGCTCCCGCTCATCATCTAGCTTAAAGCCATCTGATCCAAAAAACTTAATGCCATTATCTAATGCAGGATTATGGCTTGCTGAAATCATGATACCTGCGCTAGCTTTTTCAGTACGTACCAAATAAGATACCCCAGGAGTCGCTAAGACACCTAAAAGATATACCTCGATACCCACAGACAAAAGCCCTGCAACCAAGGCTGACTCTAGAAGTTGTCCTGAAATACGGGTATCACGCGCCACAAAAACACGCGGACGCTCCTGTTCATGCTGACTAAGGACATAGCCTCCAAAACGTCCTAATTTAAACGCTAACTCTGGTGTCAATTCTACATTGGCTTCCCCACGGACACCGTCTGTTCCAAAATATTTTCCCATAATAGTCTTGCGAATTTTCGCATCCTCCAGTCTAATTCTCTCTATTATCCATTATTTCTTAGTGGTTGTCAACTGAACACTGAGCTGAGCTGGTGTCACTACGACATCATCTGCTGATAGGGTGATCGTTTTAGTTGTATCTTTAGTGATGTTTGAGATATCCACATCTGCCTCAACTTCTGAGATAGCATCCAAAGCTTCTCTTGTACCTGATATAGTCACCGTATTTTGACTCAATTTATAGTCTATTTTAGATAGACTCTCATCCATCTCGCCTACAAGATTGATCTTAACTGGTACTTCTTTGGTGAGCTTTTTAACAGTCACATCTAATCGTGCTTTTGAAGGTGCAATAATGCCTGCTAGAACCGTCCCATCAGAAGCAACCGCTTGAAGATTTACCTTGCCACTATAATTCCCATCTAACACCTCATCCTCAGGCAGAGCTGCCTCTACATGGTCGATGCGCTGAATGATGGATTCATCACTTGTCACTTTAACTGTATCTAGATTGGTCGAAACATCAGTCACCTCATAGCCTACTGCTACTTGACTAGCAGCTACGACACCTTGTACCTCAAAGGTCTTACTCTCTTTTTGACCAATCGTCACTGAGATAGTCTTTGGCTCAATCGTGGCAGTCACATCACTTGGAAGATTAGTTACTTTTAACCTAACGGTACGAGTGCCTGTCTCCTCATGAGATAGATCTGCTACTACTTTAAATTGTCTTGTATCGCTATTGATTTCAGAATCCAGTTTAACACGATTGACCGAGCTGAGATAAACCCTAACTTCATAAGAATAGCCACTAACAAAGTATTTATCACTATCATATTTAAGGTCTATGGGAACATTCGTTAGGGTGTGCGTATAAGTCTCTGTCGCACCTGCCACCTGAGTGCCCGTTTTACTATTGGTATTGATAGTTGCGGTCAAAAAAAGGAGAAGGGCTAAAAAAATAGAAACCGCCATAAGGCCAATGGTATTTGTCTTATTTTTGTGACGTTTTTTCATTGTTCCTCCTTAATAAGCGTTGTAGCCAGCTGACTTGAGCTGTCTCAGATTGGATAAGCTCTGCTTTTAATAAGCTCTCAAAACCAGCTCTGTCTAAATCATGGATAAATTCCCCACGCAATGTCACTGAAATACCGCCTGTCTCCTCAGATACCACAACTGTTAGAGCATCAGAGTTTTCAGATAAACCTATGGCTGCACGATGGCGTGTCCCAAATTCCTTAGAAATGGTCATAGAGTCTGTCAAAGGCAAATAAGAACAAGCTGTCATAATCTTGTCTTTTCGAATAATGACAGCACCATCATGAAGTGGGGTATTAGGGATAAAAATATTGATTAAAAGCTCACTTGAAATATCTGCCTCAAGTGGAATACCTGTAGAGATATACTCTTGTAGGCTCTGCATTTGCTCAATTGAAATAAGAGCCCCTATCTTACGAGGACTCATATAATCAACTGCTCGCAATAGCGCAGCAACTAGCTTTTCGTCATCACTTTGTTGTCCACGCTGTCTAAAGACTTGTGGGCTACGCCCAAATTTTTCAAGACCCGTCCGAATCTCAGGCGCAAAGATAACCACCGCTGCGATAACCCCGTAGGTGATGACTTGGTTCATTAAATACGTAATCGTTGTCAAGCCAACCCACTCGGCCACCAAGCGTAACAGAATAAAAAAGACAACCCCTTGAATCAAGGACATAATCTTAGTACCTGCTAAAGCTCGGATCAGACGGTAAATTAGATAAGCCACAATACCGATATCTAATAGATGTATGATAATCTGCCAAGGATTATCTAACAATCCTTGCCAAAAGGCATTATTAAACATTTGCACAACTGTCATAAAGCATACTTCTCAATCTTAACATTACTTATTAGCGTCTTTTTATCTGCTATGTCAATAAAAGTCGCATGACTTCATTATATCACAAAATGATGACAAGAGTTTAACTATCCTTTTAAAAATTTTTTTGGTAAAATAGAGAGTATGAAGATAAAGACGTTACTAGGAATTTCAGCAGGAAAAACTGCACATTATGTACTCCATAAATTAGGACGTGGCTCCACTTACCCAGGTAGCCTAGCCCTCAAATTTGACAAAGACATTCTCGATAGTTTAGCTAAAGACTATGAAATCGTTGTTATCACTGGCACCAATGGGAAAACCTTAACAACTGCTTTGACAGTAGGTATCTTAAGAGAAGCTTTTGGTGAAGTGGTAACTAACCCTAGCGGAGCCAATATGATTTCAGGGATTGTCTCAACCTTTCTAACCGCTAAAAAGGCTAAATCAGGTAAAAAAATTGCTATTTTAGAGATAGACGAAGCTAGCTTGCCAAAAATCACAACTTATATCACACCTAGCCTTTTTGTCTTTACCAATATTTTTAGAGACCAGATGGATCGCTATGGCGAGATTTACACCACTTATCAGATGATTTTAGACGGAGCTAAGAAGGCACCTAATGCCACTATTTTAGCGAATGGTGATAGTCCACTCTTTCACTCTATTAAAACCATCAATCCTATTAAATATTATGGTTTTGATACTGAAAAAGGGACACCTAAGCTGGCCCACTACAATACAGAAGGGGTGCTATGTCCCAAGTGTCAACACATCCTTACCTATCAGCTCAATACTTATGCTAATCTCGGCGATTTTGTGTGTCCAAACTGTGACTTCAAACGTCCTAAACTAGACTACGCCTTAACAGAGCTGACAGAAATTACCAATACGTCATCACGTTTTGTGATTGATGGGCAAGATTACCAGATCAATGTCGGTGGTCTCTACAATATCTACAACGCTCTTGCAGCTGTGGCTGTAGCTGAGTATCTGGGTGTTGATCCTGAGCTTATCAAGCAAGGGTTTGACAAGAGTCGTGCTGTCTTTGGTCGTCAGGAAACCTTCCATATCGGTGACAAAGAATGCACCCTTGTCCTGATTAAAAATCCTGTCGGAGCCAGTCAAGCACTGGATATGATTAAGCTAGCTCCCTATCCTTTTACCCTCTCTGTCCTTTTAAACGCTAATTACGCAGATGGTATTGATACGAGCTGGATTTGGGATGCCAATTTTGAAGCTATTTTAGAGATGGATATCCCACAAATAGTTGCTGGTGGTGTCAGACACTCAGAGATTGCACGCCGTCTGCGCGTGACAGGTTATCCAGAACAACATATCCAACAAGCACAAAAATTAGAAGATGTCCTCGCTATGATTGAAGCTCAAGATACTAAACATGCTTACATCTTAGCAACCTACACAGCAATGCTTGAGTTTCGTGAACTCTTAGCTAGTCGTCATGCGGTTGGAAAGGAGCTAAACTAAATGACTTATACTTCTTTACAATCCCCTAATGATAAAGAGTACGCTTATACTCTATCTATCGCCCACCTCTATGGGGATCTCCTCAATACCTATGGTGATAATGGCAATATCCTCATGCTTAAATACGTCGCTGAAAAGCTTAACTGCCATGTCACGATTGATATTGTGTCGCTTAATGATGCGTTTGATGACAAGGCTTATGATATCGTCTTTTTCGGTGGAGGACAAGACTATGAGCAATCTATCGTTGCCACAGATTTGCCCACTAAGCGTAACAGCATCCAACAATTCATCCAAGATGACGGTATTATTCTAGCGATTTGCGGTGGCTTTCAACTACTTGGTCAATACTACATCCAAGCTAATGGCGAGAGAATCGAAGGTATCGGTGTTATGGGACACTATACGCTAAATCAAGAAAATAATCGTTATATTGGTGACATTAAAATTCATAATGACGAATTTGACGAGACCTACTATGGTTTTGAAAATCATCAAGGGCGGACCTTCCTCTCTGATGACGAAAAACCACTGGGACGTGTTGTCTATGGCAATGGTAATAATAAAGAAGACGGCGTTGAAGGGGTTCATTATAAAAATGTCTTTGGCAGTTATTTCCATGGTCCACTGCTATCACGTAATGCTAATCTAGCTTATCGCTTAGTCACCACAGCCCTCAAACGAAAATATGGCGATGACGTCAAGCTAGCTGACTATAACACGATCTTAGCTGCTGAAACACCTGAAGAATACAGTGATATTAAAAGCAAGGCTGACTTTGATTAAACCAAAAAGACACTTCCAATGGAAGTGTCTTTTTTAAGCAACGATAGCTTTAGCAACCTCTTCAGTAGTCATACCTGAAAAGTAAAGTGTCGTATCAATCGTCTCTAACTTGGCAAGGACATCCGTGTAATCATAACGACTGCCAACTAACAAGTCCTCAATGTCCTCAACACCAGCTACACCGAAGAAATCGCCGTAAATCTTGATGGACTGAATAATCGAATTATCAACATTAGCATAAGTCGTAATCTTACCTGCTGGATAACGTACAGAACGCTCAATGGTGTACTCTGGAGCTTGTCCATAAGTCCAATCCCATGTCGCAAATTGCTCATCACACAATTTTTGAATAGCTTCTTTATCCTCTCTGGTCAATACATATTCTGTCATATCAGGATACGTTTCTTTCATCTGATGCAAGATAGCATCGCTAAAACCCTCGACAGTAATAGCTTCTTTAAGGTGAGGTAGGATATTGGTCACACGCGCACGCACGGACTTAACACCTTTAGATTCAATTTTATCTTTAGAAACCTTTAGAGCTTGTCCAAGAACAGACATATCAACATCAAATAACAGACAACCGTGATGCATCATACGTCCTTTGTAGTAAGCTTGCGCATTGCCTGCAAATTTTTGCCCATCGATTTCTAAATCATTACGCCCTGTAAAAGAGGCTTCAACACCTAGCTTAGCTAATGTGTCAATAACAGGTTTTGAAAAGGTCTTAAAGTCAAAAGCCCCTTCTTTAGCTTTGTTAGAAATGATAGTATAATTTAAATTATTAAGGTCATGATAGACCGCACCTCCACCAGAGAGGCGACGAACAACATGAATACCATGTGCATCAGTGTACTCTTTATTGATTTCCTCAATGGTGTTTTGATGTTTTCCGATAATAATAGCTGGCTCATTTATCCATAAAATAAATAACTCATCCTCATCAACCAGCTCCCGAAAAGCATATGCTTCTAATGCAATATTATACGCTGGGTTGTTGCTTTTATTAATAATATATTTCATAAAATCACCTCTATAATCTAGTATCTTTAGTATAAAGCAAAGGCTTTCAAAAGGCAAGTTTTTACGCTTCTTATCTCTATTATCTATGAGTGAATTATTTGTTTTTTTACCTTAATTCTTGTATGATAGAATTATCACGAGAAAGGAAGGCATCTTATGTCTAAACAAAAAATTGTCATTGTTGGTGCATCACATGGTGGTCATGAATCTGCCATTCGCATCTTAGATAAATACGATAACGTTGAGGTTACGATCTATGAAGCAGGAGATTTTGTCTCTTTCATGTCTTGTGGAATGGAGCTTTTCCTTGAAGGAAAGACTATCGGTCAAGATTATGTGAGAAACTTCTCGCCTGAAGAGCTTGAAGCCCGTGGTGGTAAAGTCATCAACAACCACCAAGTAACAGCTATTCAAGCAGACGCTAAAACCATTAGTGTCAAAAATGTCCTAACTAATCAAGAAGAGAATGTCTCATACGATAAACTAATCTTAAGTGTTGGTGTAGAGCCTATCGAACTTAACCTTCCAGGAAAAAACCTTGATAACATCTACTTCATGCACGGTCACGACTGGGCTAGCAAAATCAATGCTGCTCAAACGGATGAATCTATCCAAAACGTTGTTGTTATTGGATCTGGCTACATCGGTGTGGAAGCGACACAAGTCTTTGCTAAAGCTGGCAAACACGTCACACTTGTCGATATGATTGACAATCCGCTTGGAAACTACCTCAATAGTGAATCAACAGCTATCTTAGAGCCAGCCTTTCGTCATGCTGGTGTTGAGCTTCATATGGGAGCTACTGTTGAAGCTTTCCTTGGTGAAGGCAAAGTATCTGCTCTAAAAACCAATAAAGGAGAAATCCCAGCTGACCTTGTCATTGTAGCTGTCGGTGTCTATCCAAACACTAAATGGTTAGAGGGTGTGATTGACTTAGATGAGCGTGGCTATATCAAGACTGATGCCTACCTTCGTACTAATGTTGAGGATGTATTTGCAGTTGGTGATGCGACGCTTCAACCATCTATCCCAGCAAATCAATCTATGCCAATTGCTCTAGCTACTACAACTCGTCGCTCTGCTTTTTACCTCGCTAGCACACTCTTTGATAAGAAACCTGCTCGTGCTTACAAAGGCGTCGTAGGGTCTTCTGCTCTTGGTATCTTTGGCTATAAATTTGCCACATCAGGTCTAAACGAATTCTCTGCTGGACGCCTTGGTCTTGATTTTGAAACAAGCTTCTACACAGATCGTATCCGTCCACGCTATATTCCTGAAGCGGATAATCCTGAAGTCTATGTCAGCCTAACTTTCCACCCTAAAACTCATCAAATCTTGGGAGGTTCAGTCCTTTCAACACAAGACCTCACTGCACAAGGTAATGTCTTGTCCCTCGCTATCGCTCAAAAATTGACCCTTGAGGACTTAGCTGAAGCTGACTTCTTCTTCCAACCAGGATTTGATCGTCAATGGAGTCTCTTAAACCTTGCTGCGCAAGATGCACTTGGTTACAAACCTTTTTAATCTTTGAAAAGAAGATAATATATCTAAAAAGACAAACGGTTAACCGTTTGTCTTTTTTAAATCAGGTTAAATATTAACGCTTTGGTGGGTTGTGAATAGCCTCACCTAAAACGTCCATAAAGGCTTCGTACATCACTTCTGAGAAGGTCGGATGCCCATGAATGGATTGTGCCACATCATAAACAGTCAACTCATTTTCCATAATAGTCGCTGCTTCATTGATCAACTCAGCAGCAGTTGGACCGATGATATGCACACCCAAAATCTCTTTATATTTTGGCTCTGCAATGACTTTAACAAAGCCTTGTGCTTCATTTGAAGCAATAGCACGTCCATTTCCGCTAAAGCTATTTTTACCAATTAAAATGTCACCATACTGCTCTTTAGCTTGCTCTTCTGTTAGACCGACCATAGCTACTTCAGGATGTGTGTAAACAGCTGCAGGAGTGAAATCAAGATGAGCTTTTCGCTTGTTGCCTAGAAGAGCATTTTCAGCTGCGATTTCTCCCATACGATAGGCTGCATGAGCTAGCATACGTGTCCCATTGACATCACCTGGAGCATAAATACCTGCAATAGATGTCTCTTGATAATCATCTACCTTGATACGCCCACGATCCATCTCAAGATTGAGATGTTCAAGACCGTTCAACTGTGGCACACGTCCGATAGAAAGCAGGGCTTTTTCAGCAACGACTTCTTCACCGTTATTTAATTTCAGAGTCAATTGATTATTTGCTTCGATAATCTCAGATACTCCGACAGAGGTTTTGATAGTCATGCCTTTTTTAGCCATTAGTTTTTGCAATTCAAGCGAGACTTCCTTATCCATAGCTGGGATGATACGATCAGCCATTTCAATGACAGTCACATCAACACCATAAGATGCCCAGACTAAGCCAAGCTCAATACCAACAACACCACCACCCATTACAGCTAATGATTTAGGCATTTCGCGTAAATCTAAGATATCATCTGAAGTTAATACAAGTGGTGAGTCGATACCAGGAATATTGATACGAGAGACTTTTGAACCTGTAGCCAGAATAATGTTACGTCCCTTAATAGTTTCTTGACCAATCGTTACGGTCTTATCAGGATTAACTACGCCAAGACCGTTGAAAATATCGACTTTATTAGCTTTCAATAGCCCACGAACACCACCTGTCAAGGTCTTGACAACACTATTTTTGAAGGCTACGGTCTTATCCATATCAATGACATAATTAGTAGAAGCTAGGTTGATACCTCGTCCAGCTGCGATTTTAAGCCCATCTAAAATCTCAGCATTTTTGAGATAGGTTTTAGTTGGGATACAACCAACGTTTAAGCAAGTACCACCAAACTCTGTCTTTTCAACAATGGCAATCTTACCACCCAACTGGGCACCACGAATAGCTGCATAGTAACCAGCAGGACCCCCACCAACTACTACAATATCATATTCATTAGCTGCCAAATCAGACGCAGTAGCCGCTGCTTGTTTGTCTTCTTTTTTAGGCGCTTGTGGGGCAGATATACTTTGGCCATCTGCAGCTGTGACTGTCGCATCTGCAGCGACTGCATCTACAACCTCGCCAGCTTCACCTATATAAGCAATAATCTCTGTAACAGGTACCACATCACCAGCTTGATGGACAATCTTTAACAGCACACCTGATTCTTCTGCTTCAATTTCCATATTGGTCTTATCAGACATAATCTCAAGAAGAATATCACCTTCAGCGACAGTATCGCCTTCTTGCTTTTTCCACTCGATGATTTCCCCTTCTTGCATGTCAACTCCAAGTTTTGGCATAATGACATCAAAAGCCATAATTTTCCTCCTTATCCTTATACGGATAGTTTTCTGTCTCTACGATTAAATTAGTAATTCTAACGGATTTTCAAGAAGATTCTTGAGATCCACCATAAACTTCGCACCATTCATCCCATCAACTAAGCGGTGATCAATAGTCAAACACATCGCCATAATCGGACGAATGACAATCTCACCATCCACAACGACAGGTGTTTGAACCGTTGAGGCAACACCTAAGATGGCTGAGTTGGGTTGATTGATGATTGGGTTAAAGGTTTTAGTTCCAAACATCCCCAAATTGGTAATAGAGAAAGTCGATCCAGACATCTCTGCGGCTTTTAATTTACCTGTCTGAGCTTTCTTAATAACATCTTTAGAGGCTACTACAAATTCGGACAAACTCATCTTATCTGCCCCATGCACAACAGGAACAACCAAACCATCATCTAATCCAACAGCAATTCCCATATTGACAAAGCGATGTAGTTCAATCTCTGTAGCATCGTTAATCAAAGAGGCATTAAGATAACGATGCTCTTCTTTCATCAACGTCCGTGTCACTGCCAAACCAATCAAATCCGTAAAGGTCACTTTAAGACCTGTCTTTGCCATAATAGGCTCTAGCAGTTGCTTACGCAGTGCCATAAGATTAGTCATGTCGATATCATAATTAAGCGTAAAGGTTGGCGCTGTCAAGTAAGAATGCGTCATTCCTTTTGAAATAGCCTTACGCATAGCACTCATCTTGATGATTTCAACACCTTCTGGCAGTGTTGGAGCTTGTTCTTTGACTGGCTCTTCCTTAACACTCGCTGGCTTAGTCGGCTCAAGAACCGCTAAGATATCTTCCTTAACAATCTTGCCGCGATTCCCACTACCTACAAGCTCACGCCAGTCAATACCTTTATCTTCAGCAATACGACGTGCTAGTGGTGTAATACGCGGCTCTTGCCCTTTAAAGTTCTCGACATCGTCTCTATGAATACGACCTTTAGGACCTGTGCCTAAGACTTGCGAGAGGTCAACACCTAGCTCACGTGCGACTTTTCGCGCAGCTGGTGTCGCTCGGATACCTTTCGTATCACTGGTAACTTTTAGCTCTGTCTGCTCTTTTTGGATTTGATTTTGAGACACAGTAGCCACCTGCTCTTCTTTAGTATTAGCTTCTGGCTCAACTTCTGCAATCACTTCTCCAGGCTCACCAAGATAAGCAATAGGTTTTGTTACAGGAACGACACTTCCTGCTTCGTGGACAATCTGAAGGAGAACACCAGACTCTTCGGCTTCGATTTCCATATTAGTCTTATCAGACATAATTTCAAGGAGAATGTCGCCTTCTTGAACCGTATCCCCAACTGCCTTTCGCCACTCAATAATCTCGCCTTCTTGCATATCAACGCCTAGTTTTGGCATTATAATTTCAACAGCCATAATTTTACCCAGAGCTAGTTGTCTAGCTCTTTTTTATTCCTTTCTATCTATCAGTCGAGAAAAAGGATTAGTTTCCTTTATTGACCATCTTGTAAAGTGCTTCCTTAATCTTAGCAACATCAGGCAAGATACCTTCTTCTAGGACACGTGAATAAGGCACAGGGACATCTTCACTAGCTAGACGAACAATAGGGTGGTCTAAATAATCAAACGCTTCGCTCTCAGCGATAAGGCTTGCAATCTCTCCAATATAGCCCCCTGTTTTATAGGCATCATTGACTAATAGGACTTTACCTGTCTTTTTGACAGAGTCAATAATCAACTCCTTATCCAAAGGTACAAGCGTACGTGGATCAACCACTTCAACGCTGATCCCCTCTTCTGCCAACTCATCAGCCGCTCTTAAAACGCGCTCTAATAAACGCCCATAAGCTACCACTGTCACGTCGCTTCCTTCACGCTTGATATCACCTTTACCAAGTGGGATATAAAAATCAGGATCTAAATTAACCTCTTCTTTTTTACCGTAGAGGGCTTTAGGCTCTAAAAACATTACTGGATTATTATCCAAGATAGATGATTTTAATAAAGCTTTCGCTTCATTAACCGTACCTGGCGCAACAACCTTCAAACCTGGTATATGCGTTAGCCATGCTTCTAGCGATTGCGAATGCTGGGCAGCCGAACCAATACCGCTACCAGAAGCCATACGGAAAGTCACTGGTGTCTTTAGACCCCCACCAAACATATAGTTGGTCTTAGCTCCTTGATTGACAATAGCATCCATAGCAATGGTCACAAAATCCATAAAGGTCAAATCAACAATCGGACGAAGACCTGTTTGAGCAGCACCAATCGCTGCACCTGCAATTGCAGCTTCTGAAATCGGTGTATCGCGTACTCGCTTAGCCCCAAACTCTTCTAACATACCAACAGATGTCCCAAAGTCACCACCATAAATACCGACATCTTCTCCCATTAAAAATACTTTACTATCTTTTCGCATCTCCTCGCTCATGGCAAGATTGATAGCTTCACGTAAAGCCATTACTTTAGTTTCAGTCATGTTCTCCTCCAAACTCTCACACACACTTCTCAAAAACTAACCCTAGTCCACATAAACATCTTCAAAAGCAACAGACAAATCTGGATAAGGGCTTTCCTCAGCAAAAGCCACTCCTGCTTCAACTTCTTCTTTGACTTGTTGTTCTATCTTGACCAATTCGTCCTCACTAGCAATTCCGTTATCAAGCAAATAAGCACGGTAGCGTTTGACAGGATCTTTAGCCTTCCACGTGTCAACTTCTTCTTTGGAACGATAAACACCCGCATCTGCCGTAGAATGACCAAACCAGCGGTAAGACTCTACCTCAACAAGAGCTGGGCCATTACCAGAGCGCACATACTCAATGACTTCTGACATTTTGTCATAAACAGCCATAACATCGTTGCCATCTTCCACATAATGTCCAGGAACACCATAAGCATCCGCTCTTAGATAGAGGTGTGGAATTTTAGTTGAATATGTAATATCAGTTGAGATACCGTAGCGGTTATTGATGATAAAGAAAATAACTGGAAGGTTCCAAACAGCTGCTAAGTTAAGTGATTCATGAAAAGAGCCTTCATTGGTAGCTGAATCACCTGAAAAAGCAATAACAATATTATTAGTATTTTCATACTGTTGTGTCAATGCCGCACCAACAGCCAGAGCATAACCACCCCCAACAATACCGTTGGTACCGTAATTACCTTTTTCAAGATTGGCTAAGTGCATAGAGCCACCACGCCCCTTTGACGTTCCTGTCGCTTTTCCAGCCAACTCAGCAAACATCCCACCAATGTCAATCCCCTTGGCAATTGTTTGCCCGTGACCACGGTGATTAGAAAAGATAATATCCTCATTTGTCAATCCTTGGATAGCTCCTACAGAAGCTGCCTCTTCACCGACAGAAAAATGGGTCATCCCTTGGACAAAACCACGACGTACTAATTTATTAAATTTCATATCGATGTCTCGAATACGTTGCATCTTCAAAAACATATCCAAATATTCTTCTTTTGATAAACTCATAGATGAGCCTCCTAACTGTTTTCCTTACTAAGTGATGTGATTATCAAACACTCATTATATCTCCATTTTATTCTTTTTTGTCACAAAGTGCAAGAAATTGAACTCGCTTTCAAAAGGCATAACCAAGGCTTTATCTTTCTTTTTTCGTTATTTTTTTCACAAATAAAAAGCAAAGCGTTAAAGCCTTTTCATCCTCCGTTAAATGAAAAATATCGCTAACTAGCGATATTATAAAAGCGTTTCTAGTTGTTCAGATAAGTCTTGCCAGTCTATCATCAGATTCTCACTCAGTTGCGTTTTGCTATCTAGCTTCTCCTGAAGGGCCACCAAAGCTTCAGTGTCGTTAGTCATTTCCATATCTCTGGTGATAAGGGTCATTTCTTGCTCAAGGCTCTCAAGCTCTGCTTCGATTTGCTCGATTTGCCTTTTTAGCTTACGCATTTCCTTTTGACTTTCTTTTTGCGCTTGGTAATCCACCGCCCCAAGCCCTGCAGTCTTGCTAGCTGTCTCATCTTTGACTTCTGATTGCGCTTTTAGCTCTTCAAGCTCTGCTTTTTTTTCCAGATAATAATCATAATCACCAAGATAAAGGGTAGAGCCGTTCTGTGAAATCTCTAGAACCTTTGTCGCTACACGATTGATAAAATAACGGTCGTGACTGACAAAAAGTAGTGTCCCATCATAATCAATCAGAGCATTTTCCAAGACTTCTTTGCTGTCAATATCAAGGTGGTTAGTCGGCTCATCGAGAACCAAAAAGTTATTATTTTCCATTGAGAGTTTGGCTAGCAACAAGCGCGCACGCTCACCACCCGAGAGCATGCCGACAGCTTTTTTGACATCGTCACCTGAGAAAAGAAAGGCCCCCAAACGATTTCTAATATCAACCTCTGGATAGGTTGAAAAGCTATTCCACAGCTCATCTAAAACGGTATTGCTATTGATTAAGTACGATTGCGTCTGATCATAATAACCCAGCTCAACATTAGCTCCCAGTTTGGCATGACCTTTAATAAAAGGAATCTGTCCGACAATAGATTTTATCAAGGTTGATTTGCCGATACCATTTGGTCCGACAATCGCAATAGCGTCATACTTTGTGACCTCTAAATCAATCGGCTCCGATAGGATATCCTCTTGGTAACCAATCGCAGCATCAACCACACTCAAGACAACATTGCCAGATACTTTAGCTGATTGAAAGGTCATATTGGCTGATTTTTGACGAGCTTGCGGTTTATCAAGGCGCTCCATTTTCTCCAATTGCTTACGACGGGCTTGGGCACGCTTGGTTGTTGAAGCCCGAACAATATTACGATTGACAAAATCCTCTAGCTTAGCAATTTCCTTGGCCTGCTTATCATATTGCTTTTGCTCGTAAGCTAACTTTTCCGCTTTCAAATCCATAAAACGAGAGTAATTGCCGACGTAGCGCTCAAGCGCATGTGGCGTCAAGTCATACGTTAGGGTTGCCACCTTATCTAAGAAATAGCGGTCATGGCTCACGATAATAAGAGCCCCTTGATAAGCTACCAGATAGTTCTCTAACCAAGCAATCGTCTCGATGTCTAGATGATTGGTCGGCTCGTCAAGCACCAATAATTCTGGCTTTTCAAGTAACATTTTAGCTAAGGCTAATCGGGTATTTTGCCCACCAGAAAGCGAGGCAATCGGCATATCCCACATGGACTCATCAAACTTAAAACCATTTAAAATAGCACGAATGTCAGATTCATAGCTAAAACCACCTTGCTTACGAAAACGCTCTGAGAGCTCGTCATAAGCTTGCATCAGCTGCTCCAAATCTTGACCATGACTGTCACCCATCTTTTCTTCCATTTGGCGCAACTGCTTTTCCATTTGACGTAGATCCTTAAAAACTAAAAGCATCTCGTCAAAGATTGTGTTGTCAGACTCAAAGCGACTATCTTGCGCTAAATAAGACATCTTGAGGTCTCGTTTTACGTTAAGGTCACCAGATGTTGGTTCTTCTTCTCCAACTAATATCTTCAGTAAGGTTGACTTGCCCGCACCATTTCGCCCTACCAAAGCAATCCGATCACGATCACCCACTTGTAACGATATATTATCAAAAAGCACATCACCTGAAAATGAGCGCTCCAATTTATTGGCTTGTAGTATTATCATAAGATGATTATATCACATATCACAGCTCTTGTCATACCTTTCTCAGACCCAAACCAAGAAGTCACCAGTCATTGACATAACAGGTTTTTTATGGTATATTTAGCGTACTATTAGTCAATTAAGGAAAGTTATGTACTACGTTTTAAAACATGATAAGGATAATGTCTATCTACGCGATAGTAATGGTCAACTGACCAAGCTCAAACGCTCTTTGTTTGATTTTGAGGTTAAAGCAGGTGATCGCATAGAGCTTTATCAAGATGAGGCTATGACTGTCGTCGTTCCTTTTGTGGAGGGAAAACATCTTGAACTCAATGGTGAAAAATCTGTCAAATCAACCCTTCTACAAGGCATTTTAGATTTATTCTTAGAAACATTGTCTATACACAATACCAAACTAGGCAACCTCAAAGCGATCTTTTCACAATTTGTGATTACCTTGTTTATGGCATGGAGTTTACTGGGTGTCATTTTGATTGAGATTCTTCTTTTTGCTGAGTCACTCGTTGTCTTTATCTGGCAACTTCTTGTTCGCGCCATCAAAGCACTACATCTGGTTGAAAATAGTAAAAAGCTATTTCAGAAATCAAAAAAGCTCACTCCAGAACCTGAAGAACCTACTCCAGCATTACAACCACCATCTAATACGGTAAACGAAGATACATCTGATGGTGACGTTACCACTACAAACGATTAAAAGCTGAACTTAGTTCAGCTTTTTTAGCTACGATTTAACAAAAGACGATTCAATGAATCGTCTTTTTTAATCGTCGAGATAAGTCAACTGACACAGCTTACTTACGCTCTTTCTTTTTCTTCTTGCCAGCAACAAAGGCTCCAAATAAAGCCGCACCACCTAACAGACTTGCTGCTGAATGCTCATCACCAGTCTTTGGCAATGCCGTATTGGACTTACTTGTACTCATAGCCGATGCTAGTACCTTAGGCGCATTTTGAGCTAGTGAACTTTCAGAACCATGCAAGGCCTCAGACACACTCACAGATTCTGATGTACTTAGAGACTCTGAGTTTGATTCAGACACTGATTCACTTAGCGACTCGGAAAGGGATTCGGATACGGATTCACTTAATGACTCGGAGATTGACTCGGACACGGATTCGCTCACGGACTCGGAAACTGACTCACTTACTGATAGCGATAGACTCACTGAGTCGGATTGAGAGGTGCTTTCTGAAACAGATTGTGAATGACTTGTCGATTCTGAAATCGATAGAGATTCAGATGTACTTACTGACTCTGAGATTGATTCAGACATTGATTCGCTTACTGACTCGATCACAGATTCAGAAATTGACTCTGACACTGACTCACTCAATGACTCGGAAACGAATTCAGAGATTGATTCACTGGCTGACTCTGAGTTTGATTCAGACACTGATGCGCTCAATGATTCAGAGATTGATTCACTTAACCATTCGGAAACAGACTCAGACGCTGATTCACTTATTGAATCTGAAATGGATTCAAATACAGATTCAGACACTGATGCGCTCAATGATTCAGAGCTAGACTCTGAAACGGACTCACTCACTGACGTTGATAAGCTTGTTGATTCTGAAATGGATTCGGATACTGATTCACTTAATGATTCTAAAATAGATTCAGATAATGACTCACTTAATGACTCTGACACGGATTCACTCACCGACGTTGATAAACTTGCTGAGGCTGAGTTTGATTCGGACACTGATGCGCTAACCGATGTTGATAGACTCGTTGAATCTGACTGAGATGTACTTTCTGAGACAGATTGTGAATGACTTGTTGATTCTGAAATTGATAGAGATTCAGATGTACTTACTGACTCTGAGATTGATTCAGACACTGATTCGCTTACTGACTCGGAAAGAGATTCAGAGATTGATTCACTTAACCATTCGGAAACAGACTCGGACGCTAATTCGCTCAACGATTCAGAGCTGGACTCTGACACAGACTCGCTAACTGACGTTGAAAAGCTCGCTGACTCAGATAACGATTGGCTTACTGAATTCGACTCTGAAAGGGAGATGCTCTCAGACAGACTCGTAAAGACTGATTCTAGCAGGCTCACGGATTCTGAGATAGAGTAACTTGTCGATTCTGACGTACTTACAGACTCTGAGACGGATTCGCTCAAGGATTCTGAAATCGACTCGGAAACTGATTCACTGATTGATTCAGAGATAGATTCCGATACGGATTCACTTACCGATTCTGAGATGGACTCGCTTACTGACTCAGAAATCGATTCGGAAACAGACTCGCTCAATGATTCGGAGATTGACTCGGATACGGACTCGCTGATTGATTCTGAGATGGATTCACTTACCGATTCTGAAAGGGACTCTGACACAGACTCGCTTACTGATTCTGAGATGGATTCTGAGACGGACTCGCTGACGGATTCAGAGATAGATTCCGATACTGATTCAGACACTGATTCACTGATTGATTCCGAAAGGGATTCAGACACTGATTCGCTCAAGGATTCTGAAAGGGATTCAGATACTGACTCGCTCAAGGACTCTGATAGTAATTCCTTAACTGATTCACTTACCGATTCTGAGATTGACTCTGAAACAGACTCACTGATTGATTCAGAGATAGATTCCGATACGGATTCACTCACAGATTCTGAAAGGGACTCTGAAACTGATTCACTGATTGATTCCGAAAGAGATTCAGATACTGACTCACTCACGGACTCTGAGACTGACTCAGATAATAATTCCTTAACTAATTCACTTAGCGACTCTGAGACAGATTCTGAGATGGATTCAGAGACGGACTCGCTAATTGATTCTGAAATGGACTCGGAAACTGATTCATTGATTGATTCCGATACAGATTCGCTGACCGATTCTGAGATGGACTCTGACACAGACTCACTCATGGATTCTGAAAGTGACTCTGACACGGATTCGCTCAATGATTCTGAGACGGATTCAGATACTGATTCACTCAATGATTCTGAAATCGACTCGGAAACTGATTCACTGATTGATTCAGAGATAGATTCCGATACGGATTCACTTATCGATTCTGAAAGGGACTCTGAAACAGACTCACTCACGGATTCTGAAAGGGATTCTGATACTGATTCGCTCAATGATTCAGAAGTTGATTCAGATACTGATTCTGAGATGGATTCTGACACAGATTCGCTCACAGACTCTGAAAGGGACTCGGACACGGATTCGCTCACGGATTCGGAAGTTGATTCTGATACTGACTCACTCACGGATTCCGAAATTGACTCGGATACTGATTCACTCAATGATTCTGAAAGGGATTCTGAGATGGACTCCGATACGGATTCGCTCAATGATTCGGAAGTTGATTCTGATACTGACTCAGATAATAATTCCTTAACTGATTCACTTAGCGACTCTGAGACGGATTCTGATACTGACTCACTCAATGATTCTGAAATGGATTCAGACACTGATTCGCTCACGGATTCTGAGATAGATTCAGATACTGACTCGCTCACGGACTCGGAAATAAATTCTGATACTGACTCACTCACAGATTCAGAGACTGATTCGCTTACCGATTCCGAGATTGACTCAGACACGGACTCACTCAACGATTCCGAAATTGACTCGGATACAGATTCACTCAAGGATTCTGAAGTTGATTCTGAAACAGACTCGCTCACGGAGTCTGAAAGAGACTCAGAGACGGACTCACTCACAGATATTGATAGACTTATCGAGTCTGACTGTGACGTGCTTTCTGAAACGGATTGGGAGTGACTTGTCGACTCTGAAATTGATAGGGATTCAGATGTGCTTAATGACTCTGATAGAGAGGCACTCACTGACGTTGATAAGCTTATCGAGTCTGACTGTGACGTACTTTCTGAGACAGACTGTGACATGCTAGTTGAATCTGAAGCTGAGACGGATTCACTTACTGAGATTGAAGTACTTGTTGATTGAGATAGAGAATTCGATAGGCTCTCTGATGTTGATACACTTAGCGATTGTGACGTGCTTTCTGACACAGACTGCGATGAGCTTATTGATTGCGACAAACTAGCTGACGTTGACACACTCTGAGAAGTCGAGGTACTTAGCGACTGTGATAAACTCGTCGATACAGATTGTGATAGAGAGTTTGATACACTCTGTGATGTCGAGGTTGACTGTGACAGAGAGCTTGAGATGCTCGTTGATGTTGACTGAGACGTACTTAGTGATTGAGACGTACGTGTTGACTCAGAGACGGATAATGATAGCGACTCACTAATGCTTTCGCTCTCTACATCCCTAGTCACCGTCTGACTTGCTGAAATGGTCTCTGTGGAATTATCTGGATAAGTCAACGTGATATTTCCCAAATTATCAACGGCAATACGCGTATTGGCTGGATAAGCACTTGGATTGGCTGCGACAAAAGCATCTTGAACGGCTTGACGTTCTGCAGCTGTCAAGTTGTTCGTGTCCTTAACCTTAACAACAGCACCCGCTACTGGATTATACTTTTCAGATTGTGGGGCAATTCTAATCGTTACACGACCATTTGTCGTTGAAGCATTAACAGGAGCTCCCGCACTATCTAGTACAGCATTACCATTGCCAGCCGCATCGTACACGATAAGGTAGCGTGTATAAACAGCCGAGGCGTTAGGATCGCCACTTGTGACTACCGCTGGATTACCTGTAATGGTAAATTGAAACGGATTTGTTTGCGTAGCGTTATTAGCGACATTGACCGTACTTGTCGTATAAGTCAATCCAGGCACACCGATAGCCCCTGCATTTTGCCCAGGCGCTGGTTTGTTAGAGCCAGGAATAATCGTCGCAGACTGAATCGTACCGTTATTATCTGTTGCTGTAAAGGTATAAGTCGTTGTCTCACCACGGTAAAAGACAATCTCACGATCGCCTGTATCGGCAACGATAGGATTTTCAGAAACGTAGGTCAAGGCAGCCGTAACAATCTTAGAATTACCTTGCTTTGTCGTGACTTGAACACGGACATTGTGGGTTCCAAGTGTGCTTGGATGATCATCCAAGACCGTATAAGTCAGTCCAGCACCAGCAATAGAAGAACTACCCGCACTAGCTGTTGCTCTAACAGCATTGATAATCTCATCATTTGTAAATTTTGTGAAAGAGGTATTGCTGACTGCCTTACTTAATGACGCACTTTGAACATCAATAACATACATCCTAAAGCTATTAGCAGCACCCATTACATTATTGTTATCATAGGCTATGATACGGTTACTATAAGCTCCTAAGCCTGCGTCTGCTCTAACGGTACCACTAACCACACCACTTGTAGAGACTTGCAGCCCTTGCCCATTATACCAATCGCCTGTGTGGATAGCAATAATGGCTGAGGATACGCCCGTACCAGTGTTAGTGATGGTCGCTGCTTGGATTGGTGTCGTCATAGCTACGCCACGAAAAACATACAACTCCGTGATATTACTTGTCACTTGAGGCGCTGCTCTAAAGACAGAATGACTATCACTTGTAAAGGCCATCAACTGTGTCCAACGACCTGTCAGATTGTTAGCCACTTGGATAACACGTAAACTTTCTTGGTTAAGCTCTGCTTGGGTCAAGTCTTGCTTGATAAGGAGAGCATCCAGTCTCGCCCAAGCTGCTGTTGCCTCTTGTTTAGCTGACACATATTTATCATATTTTGAAGAAGAAGCCTCTAGCGTACTTGGCACAGTATGTGTTAGAGATTCTTGAAGCGACAAGACTGCCAAATCAAATAAATGTCTATCTAGTTGAGAAAGAGCGGAGCTGCCTGATAATAGGTATTTAGAAGTTACATCGCTATTTGCCACTAAGCTAAACTGTATAGCCGAATCACTCTCAACTACCAAGACATCTTGCAATTGTTTAGCGACTTGACTTGCTCGTCTGGCTAGCTCATCTCCTTGACTTTGACTGACCACACTTGATGCTATCAAATCATCCATCAAGCTTACAAATTGGCGTGCTTCTCTTTGTAAAACCTCATAACTAAGACGCTCTGCATCAGTCATCTTACTAGTATCAACTCGCTCTGCGACACTTAGTGCCGCTTGTAGAGAAGCTTTAGCTTCTATTAGGCTTGGCTGAGTATTGTCTTGTGCTACTGCTGTCTCAGAAGACTGCTCACTAGTAGAAAGACTTGATTGAGCTGTGCTTTCAGAAGTCACCAAAGATCCTTTTAGACTCGATGTCGATGCTTCTACCTCACTTGCTGAGCTTGATAGTGATAGCGACCCTGAAGTGGATGCACTATCTGACTCTGATGTCGATAATGAGACAGACTCTGACAAAGACTCACTTAGTGACTCACTAATAGACTCTGATAAAGACTGACTTAGTGATTGTGAGACAGAGCTTGATAGTGACTCTGAACTAGACACAGATAAGGATTGCTCTTGGGATGCCGTATCCATCTCAGAAGTAGAAGTCACCACTTCTACCTCAGTCACAGTAGATCCTGAATCAGCATTCCCATCACTTGTCTGACTTGATGATAAGCTAACCACTGCGTTGGTAGCAAGAGCATCTGAAGACTGTTCCATCTCCACAGCCGTCTCTTCAGCCACAGCAGTAGCTGCTACACCACCTGCTCCTATCGCACTAAGAGCTGCTGCCCCTTTTAACAAATGGCGCGACAACGAAACTGACTCCACAGTTTCCTCCACTTGAGTCAGCTCCACATCACTACTTGACATTCCTTTAAAAAGACGTACCAGACCTATATTAGACATAATGGTACGAACCCAGTGCTTACCTGACTTATGCATCTTGACACGGGATTTATGTGAGGTTTCTCCGAACACATTGTTCCACTTCTTCTTCATAATACCACCTTTTTAATGTTCCATTAGATTGTTCTCACTATAACTTCCCTGAGGATCAAGTCGGACTCCGATATTCTGACATATAATGAGAGTTTTCTAACTCTTTTTACAAATAAGGGCAAAATATCCCTATTTTACACTATATCAAATTTTCTTTTATTAAGCAATTAACTTAATTTGTTTTAGTAAGAAAATCATTTTAGTGATAGTGATTAAAAAATAGACACCTTAAACAAATATGTCTATTTTTATTGGTGTTATCATAACAAGCGCTTGGCTAATTGAGCATTCGTCACACATATAATGTCACCTGCTCTTGCTACCATTTGGAATAATTTTTCCAAACGTTGCCAATTCCCTTTTCGTGTTCCAAAATCAAGTTCATAACCATGTCCCCACATCAAGAATACCTGATCATCGTCTGTCTCTTTCAAATCAATAAAATCTTGCAACAATGATTCTGCAAAATAGTCTAACTGCCAGCAGGTTGGTATCATAATACCACGGTCATGGTGAAATTGAAAATCTTTAGGCTTTTTTAACATCCTTACAGCCCGTCCGTATCTCAGCCCTGCTTTTTTCATAAAAGCTATCGTATCAGCACTATAGTCTCCGTAAGGAAAAATATGCCCCGTCACCTCTTGTCCAAATAGTCTTGTTAATCGCTCTTTATCTGCCACAATTTCTGTTTGCAATTGACTAGCAATAAGTGTTGATTCTTTCAAATGATGGCTTCCGTGACTTGCGATTTCGATATCATCACCCTTATAAATCTCAAGAGCTTTTTGTTCGCTAATAACATGACACGAAACCGTATCCCAACTCGCTTTATCAACAACCTTATAGCCTAAATTCCCAATATGTTTTATGTAGCGTCTCTCTCCAAACAGAGCACTATTAAGATTAAACGTGCCTTTGATTCCATAACGCCTCATCAAGCTAATAATCTGCTCATCTTGAACCAAACCGTCATCATACGATACTGTGAAATATTTTTTCCCCATTGAAGTCTCCTTATCAATTATCATACATCTTAGTTTAGACAAAGAGGATAGAAAATTATATAATTTTTTTATCTTATTTATCATTATGTTATAGAAAGTTGACTATGACACCTAATCGATTGACCCGTTACAACAAAGCTAAGCGTCAGCTAGAAGCCATTATCTTTGAAAAACGAGAAGAAAAAGCTCTTAACTATCCCTATGCGAACTTTCAAGCTTTTATTTCTCAACTTATTGATGGAGATGAAGATAGTATTGAAAATGCTTTAAGAAGTTTCTATGACTGGGATGTCCGTGCCATTTCTAGAAATATAGTACGTAGCCATCAAGAATTGGCTAATATTATCTTGTCTATAACAGTCTATGAACTCTATCTCAAACATCACTTACAAACAATAGAATTAGCCTCTTCTATCCTCCATTCCTCCATACAGTTAATCAATCAAACAACTTCTGTTGCAGAGGTCTTTGAAACACTCTTAACTGCTCTTTTTTTACTAAAAGACAATCTCCTTCAAAAAGCTAATAGCCACCATTATCTCGTCACCAAAATCAAGCAATATATCGAGCAAAATCTCAATCATCGTATCCATATAGGGCAGTTTGCTACACAACTTGGCTACCAAGCCTCCTACCTCTCGAAGCTCTTTAAAGATTATGAAAAATAACTATCAGGGATTACATTAAAATGGAGCGGTTACGACGTGTTAAACAACTTCTCATTTACTCTCATCTCTCACTGGATGATATCAGTCACATCACAGGCTTTTCCTCACAGAGCCATATGGGAAAACACTTTAAACATCACTATGGCATGACGCCCAAAAGCTACCGAGACACCTACACTTTAGATAATGCACCTATCACATAGGATACGAACAAACATCAAAACGTATAATGACTACCTAAAAAGGCCCTAGCAAAAGCTAGAGCCTATCTCTTATTCTTTCGTTGTACTGTTTCTTTTGAAATCAAAACCACCCGTTCTCACGGGTGGTTTGCTCTTCGGCTGAAAGCCTCTCCTACCGGCCATAGCCTAAAGGCTTACCGAAGGGTCTCCCTTTCGCACCACTTTTGCTAGCTAGCCCGACAAGCGGCCTTCATTATCTTTTACTTCCTTTTATTTTTCTGACCTGTAAATGGATCATACTCTTCAAAAAGACTTAATTGATCCGCTATCACGTCCTCTTGTAATTGATGACGAATGTATTCTTCTATTCGATTTTGATTTCTCCCTACTGTATCTACATAATAACCTCTGCACCAAAATTTGCGATTCCCATACCTATACTTGAGATTGGCATGACGATCAAATATCATTAAGCTGCTCTTACCTTTTAAGTAGCCGATAAATGATGATACACTTATTTTGGGAGGGATACTCACTAACATATGGATATGATCAGGGCAAGCCTCTGCCTCATGAATCGTCACACCCTTGCGTTCACATAATTGCCGTAATATCTGACCGATACTAGCTTTGTACTTACCATAAATGATTTGACGACGGTATTTGGGCGCAAAAACAATATGGTACTTACAATTCCATGTCGTATGTGCTAAACTATTATTATCCTGTCTCATCAGGGATCTCCTTTTGTGTTAATATGTGGTCGGGAAACCTCATCTAATATTGAACGGCTCCCTGTCAAGTAGACAGTCAAATAATAAAAGATATTAAGCAACCTGATTCCTGAATTCCCAAGGAGTCAGGTTGTTTAATTTAGTTTGATAACGTTGTGTATTGTAAAACTGGATATAGCTTTCCACATCTGCGACTAGCTCCTCATAGGTCTTATATTTCTTGAGATAATAAGACTCTGTCTTGAAATGCCCAAAGAAACTTTCAATTG
>NZ_JBLBUC010000050.1:0-997 GCF_047290665.1 Streptococcus lishijunsis
TATACTATTGTTGAGAAACAACGAGGGAGACCTGCTAAAATGGGACGTAAGCCAAAGAAAAAAAGAGAAGAAATGACGGAGTTAGAACGACTTCAATATGAAAATGAGTATCTTAGAGCGGAGAATGCCGTCCTAAAAAAGTTGAGAGAATACCGCTTGAGGGACGAAACAAGGCTCAGAGAGCAACCCAAATCATTCAAGGATTGACGCCAAAGTTTCCATTACTCATCTTGCTTGATATTCTGAAATTATCTCGTTCCACCTACTACTACCAAGTGAAACAGCTATCGCAAAAAGATAGAGATAAGGAGTTAAAAGAGACTATTCAAGCGATTTATAAGGAACATAAGGGGAGATATGGCTATCGACGCATTCATCTTGAACTACACAATCGTGGCTATGATATCAATCACAAGAAGGTACATCGGTTGATGAAAGAACTTGGATTGAAAGCTAGGATCCGTGCTAGGCGTCGCTACAATTCCTACAAGGGAGAGATCGGCAAGAAAGCGGACAATGTGATTAAGCGTCAGTTTGAAGCCTCTAAACCTCTTGAGAAGTGTTATACAGATGTCACTGAATTTTCTATACCCGCTAGTAAAGAAAAACTTTATTTGTCACCAGTTCTTGATGGCTACAATGGCGAAATTATCGCCTATAACCTGTCCACATCACCAAACTTACACCAACTAGCGAACATGCTTGAGAAGGCATTTCCTAAAGAAAGCTATCAAGGTACGATTCTTCACAGTGACCAAGGTTGGCAATATCAACATGCTTATTACCATCAGTTTCTGACAGAACGTGGCATGAGACCATCTATGTCTCGTAAAGGAAACAGCTTGGATAATGGGATGATGGAATCTTTCTTTGGTATTTTAAAGTCAGAGATGTTTTATGGATTTGAGAAAGGCTTTAAGTCGATTGATGAACTAAAAGTCGCTATATCAGAATACATTGATTATTACAACAATAAACGAATCAAAACAAAACTAAA